>CAZHEG010000032.1:0-8439 GCA_964531435.1 uncultured Oscillospiraceae bacterium
ATAAACTCCAATTCTGACACCGGGGCCCTAAGAGAAACTGCTCCGTTTCATACTTTTGCCAAAGCAAAATGTCGAAGGGGAGCGGGCAATGCTGATTTTTGCAGGAAATTATGGAGAAATCCCGCCCATTTGCCTGGTATTGCCGAAATATTCTATTGCAAATTCTTGACAGAATCGCTATAATATGTAAGTACGTATAATTAGGATAGTATCGATATTTTGAAATTGGAGGAGAAAAATGTTCTCAAAGCAAAAACGCCTGCTGGCAGTTGGCATTATCCTGGCGCTGCTGTTGGCACTGGCGATCTTTGGAATCACTGGGTACTGGCTGCCGTACAGCGGCGCGGAAAATACCATGCCCGACGAGTGTGAGATCACCCTGCAGCAGCAGCAGGAGGATAACAGCGTCCTGGTCACCTGGCCCGCCGGTGAAAACAGCGAGGCCTACCTTCTGGAGGTACTGATGTACCAGAACGGCATGGACCTGCAGACCATCTTCAGCACCACCGTCCATGATTCCACCAGCTGTGTCATCGACGCCCTGCCCGCCGATCAGATCTGCACCATCCGCATCCGGTCCATGGCTTCCTATTCCTACCCCTTCGACAAGGAGGAGCGGATTCGCTACGGCGAAAAGGCCATTGAGGTCACCGACTGTTTTGTCTGCCCCACCATCAACGGTGTGGCTTGGGATATCGACCTGGACACCAAGGAGGTGGAGGTCAGCCTGGACCTGTCCTACAACTGCACCACCATGATGTACTATGTGGAGGATAGCAGCCGGGAGCTGGTTCAGACCCTGCGGGGCAAGACCGTGACCTTGCAGATGGGCGAGGATTCCCGCTGGGATATCCCCGAGGCCGGCGGCAGCCACACCTTTGACTTTGAAGTTTACCGTGTGGGCGACGGCTACACCTATTACAGCACATCCAGCCGCTCCATCACCCTGACCCAGGATGATATGCTGGGCAACAAGCTGCACCTGACCAGCACCAGTGACGGCACCAACGTCTACACCCTGACCTGGAACAAGGCCCGGGGCGAGGGCTACCTGCTGCAGCAGTGGGACAGCGCTTCCGCCCAGTGGATCACCCTGAAGCAGTTTGACAAGGATGACGAGCGCTCTTTCACCACCCTGAACACCGTGGCCTACGGCTCCAAGCAGTACCGGGTGGTTTCCCTGGACGGCACCAATGCCGACACTGCCAATGTTCTGGTCCAGTCTGAAGCCTATACCGTGCGGGTGGGGGCTGCTCTGATCGGCTCCACCATCTGGCCCATCCAGGATCAGAAGGTCTACAACGACGCCGAAAAGTCCAAGAACATCGGCACTGCCGCCGCCGGAACCCCTTACTGCGTGGCGGGCATTGAAAACGGAATGTTCCGGATCCGCTATGAAAACGATACCTTCGGCTATATCAGCAGCGACTACTGCATGATCAACCTGACGGAGTTTTTGGGTGACCTGTGCAACTACAACATCACCAACAGCTACTCCGCCGTGTATATGATCCACGAGTACGACATCGACAACATCACCGGTGAGCTGATGACCGGCTATGAGCGGGTGCTGCTGAACAACGGCGCTTACCTGGTGCCCCTGCTGTATCCCACGGCGCTGAAGCTGGAGCAGGCCGCCCTGAGCGCCCAGGAGCAGGGCTTCAGGCTGAAGATCTACGACAGCTTCCGCCCCCAGATCACCACCAATTACCTCTACAATACCGCAATTGAGTTCGTTCAGAATACCCTCCCTGGCACCCATGTCTATGAGGGCACCGTGTTTGACGGCGCCACCAGCATGACCTACGAGCAGTACATGACCAACAACGGCAAGTACGCCCTCACCGCCTTCCTGGCAAAGGGCACCTCCCGCCACAATCAGGGCGTGGCAGTGGACCTGACCCTGGAGTTCAACGGCGTGGAGCTGGCGATGCAGACGGCCATGCACGATCTTTCCTGGTTCTCCGTGACCTACCGGAACAATGAGGCTGCAAACCTGCTGCGGGATATCATGGTGGAGCAGGGCTTCGCCACACTGGTGTCCGAGTGGTGGCACTTCCAGGATGACGATTCCCGCAATTCCCTCAGCGTCAAGGCCCTGTACGGCGGCGTTACCCCCAAGTGCTGGATGTATGACGGCATTGGCTGGCGCTACCGCACCGTTACCGGCAAATATGTGGTGGGCACCACCCAGACCATCGACGGAACCGTTTATACCTTTGATTCCCAGGGCTACGTCATCGAGTAACTGCCCGGAAACAAGATACAGAGAGAGGATCATTTATGAAACGCTTTTTCAGCACCCTGGGCGGTAAGATCACCCTCGCCGTCCTGATCGTTGTCCTGATCGCCGGTGTGGCCGGCGGCGTGTTCTGCTACTGGCTGTTCATGCAGCCCAAGTTCCATGATGTTACCATCGAGCTGGGCGAAGCGCTCCCCGATACCCAAGAATTTCTCAATGAGCAGGCTGTTTCCCAGTGGGCCAGCCTGGCCACCCCCGTTTCCAAGATCGATTTGACCAAGGCCGGTCAGCAGCAGCTGACCTTCGTCCATGGCGGCGTGGAGGAAACGGTCACCCTGACCATCGTGGATACCATCGCCCCTGTGGTCACCTTCCGGGATGTTACCACCTATGTGGGACAGACCGTTCTGCCGGAGGATTTCGTGGAAGAGATCACGGATCTTTCCGGCTGCACCGTGGAATTTGCCCAGGAGCTGACCCGGCCCGACAGCTACGGAAAGATGCCGGTCACGGTGGTGGTCACCGATGAAGGCGGCAATGTCACCGAGGGCACCTGCAGCATCTCCTTCGTGTGGATGCGCTCTGCCTTTGAGATGGAGCTGGGCGGCACCGTTACCAAGGAGGACCTGCTTCTGGATCCTGAGAAGGACGGCGAGCTGCTGAACCAGGCCATTCTTGATCAGATCAACGCCTCCGGCGCGGGCAGCTATACCGTTACCAGCACCGATGGCAGCGTCACCTGCCAGTGCGTCATAACGGTCTCCGACACCGTCGCCCCGGAGCTGGTGCTGAAGGATCTGCAGGCCTATGCCCATCTGGGCATCACCGCCGCGGACTTTGTGGAGCTGGTGGAGGACTTCTCCGGCGACGTGACCCTCACCTTTGCGGTGGAGCCGGATCTGACTGTGGCAGGCGCCCAGACTGTTACCATCATCGCCACGGACCCCAGCGGCAATACTGCCACCGGCACCGCGGTGCTGGAGCTGCTGCTGGATACCACCGGCCCCGTATTCTCCGGCGTGGGCAACCTGAGCGTGGTGAAGGGCAGCACTCCCAATTTCAGCAACGGCGTTTCCGCCACGGATGATGTGGACGGGCTGGTCACCTTCACGGTGGACAGCAGCAAGGTGGATATGTCCACCGCCGGTACATACTACGTGACCTATACCGCAACGGACGCGGCAGGCAATACCACCACCTACCGCCGCAAGATCACCGTTGAAAACGACGGCAATGACACCGCCGCCCTGGTCAAATCCATCGCCGCGAAGCTCAGCGATGACCCCGAAGCCATCCGCGACTATGTCCGCAAGTCCATCTCCTACAACCACAACTGGGGCGGAGAGGATCCTGTTTGGTACGGCTTCAGCAAGAAGGTGGGCAACTGCTACGTTCACGCCCTGTGCCTGCAGGTGCTGCTGAGCGAAAAGGGCTACACCACCCAGCTGATCTGGGTCGATGGCTCCGAGCCCGGCTCCGACAAGGCAGCCAACGGCTGGGATCCCCACTACTGGCTGATCATCTACCTGGACGGCACCTGGTGGCACATCGATGCCACCCCCGGCCGTATGCACAGCAAGTACAGCCTGATGAACGACGAGATGCGCTACGAGACCCTGTCCGGCCGTGACTGGGACCGCTCTATGTGGCCTGCATGTGATGGGGAAACGCCATGATCGTAAATATTCTGATATTTGTTATTGGCCTGGTGATCTATGCCGGGTCCGGCATTGCGGGTCTATTGTTCCTGCTGGGCGCAACCGCGGTCAGCTATGCTCTGGGCCTGCTGATCCCGAAGCACCGCTGGCTCCTCTGGCCCGGTGTGGGAATTCTTGCCGCGCTGCTGCTGATCGTGAAGCTGCAGCCCATCACCCATTTCTCCCTGATCTCTGCACTGGGCATCTCCTATTTCTCTCTGCAGATCATCTCTTACCTTGCCGATGTGTACAAGGGCCGGTATGAGCCGGAAAGGAATTTGTTCCGCTACGCATTCTTCGTTACTTATTACCCCCATCTGCTGATCGGCCCCATCGAGCGCTATGACAGCATGAGCCTGGCCCTGAAGGAGCGCCGCATCACCTGGGAAGGCATCTTCGACGGCGGCGCCCGCGCCCTGTGGGGCGGCTTCAAGAAGCTGATCATCGCTTCCCGCCTGGGTGTCATCATCAGCGCCATCAGTGCTGACACCGCCGCTTATTCCGGCGCCTGGGCTCTGGCGGCCATGGTGATGTACTCCATTCAGCTGTACTGCGATTTCTCCGGCGGCATCGACATGGTGCTGGGCATCTCCCGGATGCTGGGCCTGCGGCTGAGCGAGAATTTCGACGCGCCCTACCTGTCCCAGTCCTTCCAGGAGTTCTGGCGCCGCTGGCACATGACCCTGGGCGCGTGGCTGCGCCAGTATGTGTACATTCCCCTGGGCGGCAACCGCAAGGGCAAGGTGCGCAAGGTGATCAATCTGATCGTGACCTTCCTGGTGTCCGGCATCTGGCACGGCATCGAGTACCTGATCTGGGGCCTGATCAACGGCATCTTCGTGGCCTGCGGCACCAAGTTCCAGACCAAGTGGAAGAACCTGAACCGGGCGGTCACCTTCCTGCTGGTGAGCCTGCTGTGGTCCTTCTTCATCTGGCCCGATGCCCTGACCGCCTGCAAAATGATGCTCTCGGTCTTTACCACCTTCAATTACGGCGCGTTCTTCGCCGGTATCGGTGCCATGGGCCTGACGATGGGCGACTGGATCGTGCTGGCCGTGGCAGTGGTTGTCCTTTGGGTATATGATGTGAAGGCGGCCTCTGTGAAGGAGCGGTTCGCAAAGCTCTGCCCCGCGGGCAAGACCGCGGTCATCTGCATTCTGGCGCTGGCTGTGCTGCTGTTCGGCATGTACGGCATCGGCTTCAACGCGGATGAATTCATTTACAGCCGGTTCTAAGGAGGGCACATAGAATGAAAAAGACAAAAACTGTGCTTTCCGTTCTGGCGGTGCTGCTGGTGTTCGCCGTGGTGCTGGGCCTTGTGACCCGGCTGGTGACCCCCAAGTACTCCACCAATCTGGTGGAGGGCAGCATGACCGCCCAGTATTACGATGAGGCCGGCGGTCACGATGTGATCTTCATCGGCGACTGCGAGATGTATTCCAACATCTCTCCCATGGAGCTGTACCGCAGCTATGGCATCACCGCCTACGTTCGGGGCAATTCCCAGCAGCTGATCTGGCAGTCCTACTCCATTCTGGAGGAGACCCTGACCTATGAGATCCCGAAGGTAGTGGTCTTTAACGTCAACTCCATGCGCTACTCCGCGCCCGTCAGCGAGGCATTCAACCGCCTGTGCATCGACGAGATGAAGTGGTCCAGCCAGAAGGTGGACATTATTCTCTCCTCCATGACCGAGGAAGAGGACTTCTGGTCCTACGTATTCCCCATTCTTCGCTACCATTCCCGCTTTGACGAGCTGACCGGCGAAGATTTCACCTATTTCCTGGAGGGTGCCACCAATACCTTCAATGGCTACCTGATGAACCAGGCCATCAACCCCGTGGGAACCCTGCCCACCAAGCGGGTGCTGGCGGATTATCAGTTCGGCGACATCTGCTATGACTATCTGGAAAAGATGACCGCCCTGTGCAAGGAAAACGGCATCGAGTTTATTCTGGTCAAGGCCCCCAGCCTGTACCCCTACTGGTATGACGAGTATGATGCCCAGATCGTGGATTTCGCCCAGGAGCACGGACTCAGCTACTATGACTTCACCGATGTCATCGAGGAGATCGGCCTGGACTTCCAGGTGGATACCTATGACGCGGGCCTGCACCTGAACCTCACCGGCGCAACCAAGCTGTCCAATTATTTCGGAAAGATTCTTGCGGAGGATCATGACCTTGCCGATCACCGGGACGATCCCCAGATTTCGGCCATCTACGATCAGAAGCTGGAAGAATATGACCAAGCAATCGAAAACGGAAAGGGAAAATAATATGAGAAAGATCATTGCACTGCTGCTGGCCTGTGTGATGCTGCTGTGCCTGACGGCCTGCGGCGAGGGCCAGACCGACAACACCACTGCCCCCGACAACGGCGGCGACAACACCACTGCTCCCGACAACGGCGGCGCGGAGACCACCGCTCCCAACGGCGGCGAGGATACCGTCCAGGATCCCTTCAGCTTCACCTTCAGCGGTGTTGAGCTGGTTCCCGGCGCGGACTTCGACCCCAGTGTTCTGCCGGAGGCCAGCTACCTGTACCAGGTCCCCAGCTGCGCCATCGAGGGCACCGACAATGTTTACAATTACGAGACCTTTGAGATCACCGCCTTTGCTGACAGCACCGGCGAGGTCATCTACTCCATCTACCTGATCGACGCCAACACCCCCACCGGTGAAGGCCTGTATCTGGGCGACGATGTGAGCACCGTGGAGTCCATCTACGGCACCGACCACACCGTGAGCGGCACCGAGTGGATCTACACCAGAGGCGACACCATGCTGGTCATCATCGTCAACAATGATTTCGTTGCCAGCATCGAGTACCGCATGGTCACGGAGTAAATAAGGATAGGCCCTCCCAACGGAGGGCCTTTTACTTGCGCCAAAGGGGTTTGAGTTTCAGCTTAGCTTTTCGTTGGCTTTGCCGAAATTACAAATTACAAATGACAAATTATAAATTATGGTGTCGCCTTTGGCGACGAATAGAATCATTTCCAAAGGAAATACCTTAATTTGAAACTTGTAATTTATAATTATGAATTGGCGCGCCAGCGCAATAAACTCCAATTCCCCATCTTGACAAAAGAAACCGCCACACCGAAGTGTGGCGGTTTTTGAATCGGGATCAGTTCTTGTCGGTCTTATCTTCCAGCTTGGCCAGCAGGTTGGCGGCAAAGGTCTTTCCGCCGATGCCGAAGGCGATGGCAGCAGCCAGGCAGACAGCGGCGACACACAGCACGAAGGTGTTCTCCACGATCTTGGTGGCGATGTTCAGCTGGGACAGGATGATGAAGCCCATCACAGCATAGATGGCGCCCTTGGCAGCCACGGGAGCGATCTTGGCATCGGGATATGCCTTGCTGATGGCGGCGGTGACAGCCTTAGCGGCGAACAGGCCGGCGACCAGGATCAGCAGGACGCTCAGAGCGGTGGGGATGTATGCCAGGATGGCGGCGCCGATCTGGACGAACACAGGCAGTTCCAGAATGTTCAGGCCCTGAACAATGACGATGACAGCCATGATGACCTTGGTGACGGTGGCGATGGCCTTGGACAGGGAGATCTTGGGAGCGGACTCGCAGCACAGCTTACCCGCCAGCTTGTCGGTGCCGATGCCCACCAGCAGGCTCTCCAGCAGGTTAGCAGCCAGCTTGGTCACAAACAGGCCGATGATGATGACCACCAGTGCGCCCAGCAGGTTGGGAACAAAGGCGAACACGGAGGATACGATGCCATTCAGGGGGCCGGTGATGGTGGGGATGTTCAGGCAATCCAGAGCGCAGGTGATCACCAGCAGCAGGGCAAAGGCACTGATGACGCTGGTGATGATGTAGGACAGGGAGGTCTTTTCGGTGACCTCGATGCCGGCCTTCTCCTGGATCTTATCAACCTTGGTCAGCTTGATAATGGGCAGCAGCAGATCCTTGAGGGTCTTGGTCAGGAACAGACCGATGACCAGGATGATGCCGGCGGCGACCACATTGGGAATGTAGCCCACCAGGGCGCTGATCAGCTCGCTGATGGGGCTGGCGACGCTGGACAGGCCGATGCGGGTAAAGACGGAGGGCAGGAACAGCAGGAATACGATCAGGTAAACGGCTTTGGCGATGGTCTTCTTGACGGTCTCCTCGTTGTCGCCCAGCTTCTTGAGGCTGATGCGGCCCAGCAGCTTGGTGGTGATGCCCATGGCGAACTTTGCCACCAGGTAGGCGATGCACAGCAGCACCAGTGCGATGACGTAGCTGGGAATGGGATCGAGGATCTGATAGAAAATGTTCTCGAGCATAGTTTAGGTGTCTCCTTTGTAGGTAATTCTGCCTGAATTCCGGCCCGGCAGTAAGGCCGAAAGCCCACCCGGGGTGACCGCCCGGGAGGGATCCTTACCTGTATTTTACAGCCGATGGCGAATTCTGTCAATACCGTTGCCCCGGGGGATCCGGCGGACTGTGGAGCAAAAAAGGACACCCCGGAGGGGTGTCCACGGACTGTCAAA
>CAZHEG010000033.1:0-8197 GCA_964531435.1 uncultured Oscillospiraceae bacterium
TTGCCTGATATCGGCAATTTGACAGCCCCCTCTTAAAAGCGGGGGCCAAGGGCGCGGCCGCACAAAAAATATCCCCGTCATTGCCACGTCGGGCATTCGCCCTCATCGCAATGACGTGAGAAATATTCCCCGGTGTCCGGGAGCGGCGGACACATTTTGGAAACAAATTACAAAATGTGGAAAAACCAAATTATTTGGCAATGTATACCGGAAAGTGTATTTTCGTATAAAGACGGTTGTTTTTCTGGGGAGAATAGTTACATTTTGCTACTATTCCGTCAGCCCGCACAAAAACCGCCTGGGGTGGACAAGTGTTTTTATGGCCATTTAATAAAAATTTAAAAAAAGGTTGATTTTTAGCCCCTTTGCGGGTACAATAGTGCTACTTATTTCCACCACAGAGGATGATTTGTCCCCCCTGGGCGGAAATAGTGAGAAACCTAATTTAGGAGGAAAGCAAAATGAAAAAGACTTTGGCTCTGGTTCTGGCCCTGCTGATGGTCGTTTCCATGTTCGCTGGCTGCAATAACGGCACTACCGATCCTACCGGTACCACCGCTCCCAACGGCACCGGCGAGGGAACTACCCCTGCAGAGAAGGCAACTTATACTTATAAGTCCTACTCTTCTTCTCTGGGCACCTGCTGGAACCCCCACGCCTGGGAGACCTCCGGTGACAGCTCCATGATGAGCTATCTGGAAACTCCCCTGACCGACATCACCGTCAAGGATTCCACCACCGGTGAGTACCAGTGGATCTTTGTGGCCGCCACCGACATCAAGGACGTCACCGCTGATCATCAGGATGATCTGGTGAAGTACAACTGTGCCGAGACCGACGCCACCGAGGGTTATGTCTACGAGATCTCCCTGCGTCCCGAGATGTGCTGGGAGAACGGCACCCCCATCAATGCCGACACCTACATCTACTCCATGAAGGCTCTGCTGGATCCCGCTATGCGTAACTACCGTGCAGGCACCTACACCTCCGGTGACGGCGCTCTGGCCGGTGCTCAGACCTACTTCGACGCTGGCGCTCCCATCTACAGCATCGTGATCGACTATCCCGATGGCGAGAACCCCGTTGAGCTGGTTGACCCCACCACCACTGATCTGTACATCAACCTGACCAGTGAGCAGATGACCATGGCTTCCTACAGCTTCAGCTTCATGCTGAACTACTATGTTGATGCCGACATCTATAATGCTCTGGCTGAAGAGGCTAACACCTACGGCTACATCAAGATCACCGAGGAGAACGCTGAGAGCGTTTACACCATCATGGACCAGTACCTGTGGGCCTTCGGCATGTCTCTGTACGATGATGAAGGCAACATCATGATGGACTATGTCTACGAGTTCTGCTTCTACTTCACCGAGACCTACGGTGATCTGTGCGACTACGACACCACCGTTGGCCTGTACAAGGTCGATGACTACACCATTCGTTACGTCTGCCAGACTTCCTACGACTACTACTACTTCCTGACCTCCATGACCTCCAACTGGCTGGTCTACGAGGATCTGTACGAGGCTGGTAAGGACACCACCGGTGAGCTGACCACCACCAACTACGGCACCTCCATGGACACCACCATGTCCTACGGCGCTTACAAGATGACCTCTCTGCAGGATAACAAGCAGGTCGTCTACGAGCAGAACGAGAACTACTGGGAGTTCACCAAGAACGACGACGGCTCTCTGTCCTCCACCACCTTCTTCCAGGTTGACGGCGAGTACCTGCCCCAGTACCAGACCCAGAAGATCGTCATCGACGTCATGACCGACGACGCTGCTAAGCTGTCCTTCCTGGCCGGCGAGCTGGACGACTGGGCACCCTCCGCTGACGAGGTCGTGAACTACTCCACCTCCGAGCAGCTGTACCAGGTCGACGAGACCTACACCATGCGTCTGTTCTTCAACTGCGACCTGGACTCCCTGAAGGCTATGGACCAGGCCGGCAACCAGAACTCCGTGGTTATGTCCAACTACAAGTTCCGTCAGGCTTTCTCTCTGGCCATCGACCGCGCTGACTGGGTCACCGCTACCGCTGGCTACAAGCCCGCTTACTACCTGCTGAACTCCCTGTACTTCTACGATGTTTACGAGGATCCCACTTCCATCTACCGTAACACCGAAGAGGCTATGCAGGCTGTCTGCAACCTGTACGGCGTCTCCTACGGCGAGGGCACTCCCTACGCCACCCTGGCTGACGCTTACAAGTCCGTCAACGGCTACAACCTGACCGAGGCTAAGAAGCTGTTCACCGAGGCTTGCAACGAGCTGGTCGCCGCTGGCCTGTACACCGCCGGTGATCCCATCACCATCCAGATGGGCTGGAAGAAGGGTGCTAACGACTCCTCCGACCAGCAGCAGATCGCTCTGCTGAACGAGTACATCAACGCCGCTGTTTCCGGTACCGGCTTCGGCACCGTCACTCTGGTTGGCGTTGACAACGTCGCTGACCGTTACACTGATGTCGTCAACGGCACCTACGCCATCGGCTACGGCGCATGGGGCGGCGCTGCCTTCTATCCCTTCAACGCCATCGGCTGCTACACCGATGCTGCCTACGCCGGCACCATCCACGAGTCCGGCTCCTGGAACCCCGCTGCTACCTACCTGACCCTGAACATCAACGGTGAGGACATCACCATGACCTACGAGGCATGGTCCCGCACCATCAAGGGCACCGGTGTGTACGCCAACGCTGATGCTTCCGTCAAGCTGGCGATCCTGGCCGGCCTGGAGGAGAACCTGCTGAAGCTGTACTACTGCATCCCCCTGGCTACCTCCACTTCCTGCTCCCTGCTGAGCTACAAGATCAGCTACTACACCGAGAACTACTCCATCATGTATGGCTTCGGTGGCCTGCGTCTGATGCACTACAACTACTCTGACGCTGAGTGGACTGAGTATGTTACCAGCATCGGCGGCACCCTGAGCTACACCTAATCTTTAGGTAAATTTCAGGCTGCTAACTGAATAGTTCCATCGGCCGGGAGGGACAAAAACCCCTCCCGGCTTGAATGGGATTTAGAGAACAGTTCCGTTTTTCTTCGGAACTGCCGCCATGGGATCACTGCGGACCGATATTGCGTCGGTTCGCTTTCCGTGGCTTTAGGGAAAATCGTTGCGGCTGCATCTATTTCCCTGATTTCGTGATCTTTGCTGCTGTTTTTCGCTCTGGGCTAGTGCACCGGGCACGAGCCTGCAGCGAAGAACAGAAGCACTTATCCAAAAAAAGAAAGGAGTTCACAACTATGAGAATGGCAAAATACATCCTCAAGAGAATCCTCTTGATGCTGTTCGTTCTTTTTGTGATTGTTACCGTCTGCTTTATGCTGGTTCGCATCCTTCCCCGGGAGCTGCCCCTGGACAAGAACCAGGCTGAGATCATCAAGCTGCGCTGGGAAGCCTTGGGTTACAACAAACCCCTGTTGGTGCAGTACGGCATTTACCTGAAAAACATCATTACCGAGTGGGACTTCGGTACCTCCTGGTATGTTAAGTATAACACCGGCGCCTGGGAGCTGCTGTCCGGCAGACTGCTGCCCACCGTCCTGATCAACGTGTACTCCCTGCTGTTCTCCATTCCTCTGGGCATCGCTCTGGGTATCTACGCCGCCATCAAGAAGAATAAGTGGCAGGACAGCCTGATCAGCACCTCGGTCATGATCTGTGTGTCGGTTCCCAGCTATGTTTACGCATTCCTGGTGCAGTATATTTTCTATTTCAAGCTGCGCTGGTTCCCCCTGAACGTCTACGCCCTGGCCGACGCGGACAACAGCTGGACCTCCTGGAAGATGTTCTATTCCATGATTCCCGCCGTCATGTCCCTGTCCTTCGGCACCATCGCCGGCCTGACCCGTTTCACCCGTGCCGAGCTGACGGAGACTCTGACCTCCGACTATATGCTGCTGGCCCGCACCAAGGGTCTGACCCGCGCCCAGGCTACCTCCCGCCACGCGCTGAAGAACGCCATGGTCCCCATCCTGCCCTCCATCATTTCCATGTTCGTGGGCATTCTGGGCGGCTCCTTCGTTATTGAGTCCATCTTCTCCGTTCCCGGCGTTGGCAGCCTGTATATCCAGTCCATCATGCAGAGAGACTTTGACGTCTTTATGATCGATACGATATTCTACACCCTGATCGGCCTGCTGGCAGGCATACTGGTGGATATCAGCTACGGCTTTATCGATCCTCGTATCAGAATGGGAGAGAGATAATATGGCTGAAAAGAAAATTGAAATGAATATTCCGAAGGAAAAGTTTACCTTCGTCCACGACGGCGGCCGGATCCATGACAAGAAGTTCGAGGATAAGCCTGTTGGCTATTTCAAGGACGCCCTGATCCGCTTCCGTAAGAGCAAGGCCTCCGTTATCGCCTTCTTCATCATCGTTTTCATCGTGCTCTATGCCGTGATCGTTCCCCTGGTGTCCCCCTATGACATCGGCTTTATGTGTAACTACTACGCCAAGAAGCCTGCCCGTGTTACCTGGATGCGGGATAACCTCGGCATCATGGACGGCGGCACCGACCGCGAGATCTCCGAGGCTGAGCTGATGCGTCTGACCGCCATTGGCATCGGCGCCGCCAACGTTGACGGCACCGCCTCCTCTCTGGCGGACGGCATGGCTGACTACCACCAGCCCATCATGGAGATCACCAACGTGACCACCGTTCTGAACGCCAAGAAGCAGGAGGTCAACCAGTACACCGTCCGTGTGGACACCTATCTGGAGGTTGGCTTCATCTACCGCAGCATCGAGCAGGCTGAGCTGCAGAAGATCCTGGACTTCGAGGAGGAGACCGGCCTGCAGGTCCTGTATCCTCTGGTTGAGGACAATGCCTACAACCCCGACATTGCTGACGCCAACAACTGGTACAAGGCCAAGAAGGTTGGCTACCCTGTCACCATCAATGATTCCGGCTATGCCGTGTCCGTCGCCTACGGCGAGGATATGGTGCTGGAGGACAACTACGTCCGCGATGCCGAGGGCAACCTGGTGTACTACGCCTACACCGGCGGCGGCGACCTGACCACTGCCCAGTACAAGATCCGTGTCCTGTACTACAACTACTACCAGTACCTGTACGGCTGCGAGCCCAACTACTTCATGGGCACCGAGAGCCAGGGCTATGATATGGCGCTGCGTATCGCTGACGGCATCCAGCTGTCCCTGATCATCGCCATCGCTGTTTCCATCATCAACTTCGTCCTGGGCGCCATGTACGGTGCCGTGGAAGGCTACTACGGCGGCTGGATCGACCTGGTGCTGGAGCGTGTATCCGATATCCTGAACGGTGTGCCCTTCATCATCGTGGCCACGCTGTTCCAGCTGCACCTGGCCCAAAAGGTGGGCGCGATCCCCTGTCTGCTGTTTGCCTACGTGGTCACCGGCTGGATCGGCACCGCGTACCGGGTGCGTACCCAGTTCTACCGCTATAAGAACCAGGAGTATGTTATGGCTGCCCGCACCCTGGGTGCCAAGGACGGCCGTATCATCTGGAAGCACATCTTCCCCAATACCCTGGGTACCATCATCACCTCTTCCGCCCTGGTCATCCCCAGCACCATCATGTCCGAGTCCATGCTGTCCTTCCTGGGCATCGTGAACCTGGGTGGTTCCAGCGGTACCTCTCTGGGTACCCTGCTGTCTGACGCCCAGAATACCTGGATCAACTATCCGCACCTGATGCTGTATCCTGCCCTGGTCATCTCCCTGCTGATGATCAGCTTCAACCTGTTCGGTAACGGCCTGCGTGACGCGTTCAATCCCACGCTGCGTGGAGTGGAGGAATAAGCTATGAGTTCTATTCTTGAAGTTAGAAATTTAAAAATCTCCTTCCGCACCTCCGGTGGTACCGTTAAGGCTGTCCGTGACATTTCCTTCGACCTGGAGAAGGGCAAGACCCTGGCCATCGTCGGTGAGTCCGGCTCCGGTAAGTCCGTCACCTCCAAGGCAGTGCTGGGTATTCTGGCCGGTAACTCCATCGTTGAGGGCGGCGAGATCATCTATGACGGCAAGGATCTGCTGAAGATCACCGAGGAGGAAATGTGCAACATCCGCGGTGACGAGATCTCCATGATCTTCCAGGATCCCCTGTCCTCTCTGAACCCCATCGTCAAGATCGGCCAGCAGATCACCGAGGCCATGCTGCTGAAGAACAAGACCAGCCGCAAGCAGTCCAAGAAGAGCTTCAACGCCCTTCTGGGCCAGGTGTGCACCGAGATGGCTGAGGCCACCGGTGATGCCGCCAAGGCCAAGGAGCTGACCGGCACCTTCGACAAGTTCTGCGTCCAGGCCAACAAGCTGGAGCATAAGTACAACAATGCCCAGAACACCGCTGAGGATCTGCTCTCCGCTGTTCAGGACTTCCAGTTCAAGGCCAGCAAGAACCAGAAGCAGGATGTGAAGAAGTCCGTCCGTGAATTCACCGTCCGGTTCAAGTCCATCAAGGAGCCCTTCTTCACCACCAAGTTTGCCGGTGAGATCGCCCAGGTAACGGAAGCTCTGTCCGGCTGCATCGATGGCTACAAGCCCGCCAAGAACGACTACACCCTGACTCCCGAGATCGCCGCTGCCATGGATCAGCTGGTAAGCCTGCTGACCCGGATGGTGGCCCAGACCCGCCCCGACTTCTTCCGCATTGGCTTCTACACCCTGAAGAACCCCAATGCCAACCTGGCGGAGCAGGATGTTGAGCAGGTCAACCAGATGACCCTGGCTTACCTGAACGAGAACTTCATGCAGGAGTTCATCGACATGCAGACCAAGGGTGTGGAGCATTCCTTCCGCAAGAGCCTGGCCAAGAAGCAGGCCCTGCTGGAGGAGCTGAGCGCTGCCAAGACCTACTTCGAGGGCGACCTGAACAAGAAGCAGGCCCTGCGTTATGCCGACAAGCTGGCCAAGAAGGTGGAAGACTCCATCGACCAGCTGGAGATGCACAAGGATGCCGCTGCCTATACCTTCGGCAGCAGTGTCAAGGCCGGCATCGAGAAGCTGTTTGTCTACAAGGCAAAGAACCCCAAGGAAGAGGCCCGCTTTGCCCGTCAGTCCAAGAAGCGTGACCGCCTGATCGCCCGTGGCAAGAAGGTGGATTGGAAGGTCGTTCCCAAGGTCATTCTGGACCTGAACGACCTGCAGGCGGACATCGTCAAGTGCGTGGATCAGCTGATCGAGAGCTACACCGCTAACATTGCCGCCGCGGACACCATCAATTTCGAGGACCGCTCCATCGCCATCATCGACAGCCTGAAGGATAAGGCTTCCAAGGCTGTTTACAAGGTCACCCGGGCGATGGCCAAGGAAAAGGCCATCAAGCTGATGGAGGAAGTCGGTATTCCCGAGCCCCGTATGCGTTACTACCAGTATCCCTTCGAGTTCTCCGGCGGTATGCGCCAGCGTATCGTTATCGCCATCGCCCTGTCCGCTGAGCCCGAGATCCTGATCTGTGACGAGCCCACCACCGCTCTGGACGTGACCATCCAGGCCCAGATCCTGGAGCTGATCAACCGTCTGAAGGTGCAGCGCAACCTGTCCGTCATCTTCATTACCCATGACCTGGGCGTCGTGGCGAACATGGCTGACGACATTGCCGTTATGTACGCCGGCAAGATCGTGGAGTACGGCACCGCCGACGACATCTTCTACGATCCCCGCCATCCCTATACCTGGGCGCTGCTGAGCTCCATGCCCGACCTGGATACCAAGGAAAAGCTGGATGCCATCCCCGGCACGCCCCCCAACATGATCTATCCCCCTGTTGGCGATGCTTTCGCGGACCGCAACAAGTACGCCATGCAGATCGATTTCGAGCAGCAGCCGCCCATGTTCGATATCTCCGAGACCCACAAGGCGGCAACCTGGCTGCTGCATCCCGATGCACCCAAGGTTGAAATCCCCAAGATCATCACCGATCGTATCGAGAGAATGCTGAAGAAGTCCGGAGGTGCAGACAATGAGCAGTAACAATAACGAAACCTTGCTGCGCGTGGAGCATCTGTGCCAGTATTTCGGACCCACCAAGGCCGTTGACGACGTCAGCTTCGATGTGAAGAAGGGCGAGGTCTTTGGCCTGGTCGGCGAGTCCGGCTGCGGCAAGACCACCACCGGCCGTTCCATCATCAAGATCTACGACATCACCTCCGGCAGCATCTACTTCAAGGGCCAGCGCATCGCCGCCGGCACCA
>CAZHEG010000034.1:0-8176 GCA_964531435.1 uncultured Oscillospiraceae bacterium
GCCGCCCTCGCGGACAGCTTGCATATAATACCACCTCTGCACCCTTTTGTCAAGCTCTTTTTTGCGTTTTTTCGCAAAAAATTTGGAGCCTCAAAGAGGCTCCAAATCCGGGTCTGCATTGGTTATCCAACATCCTCGATCAGGCCATAGCCGCCGTTGTTTCTGCGGTAGACCACGGCGAAAGCGCCGCCATTGTCCTCATCACGGAAAGCAAAGAAGCTATGCTCCAGCAGGTTCATCTGCAGGACCGCTTCCTCCCGGCTCATGGGCTTGAAATAGAAGGTCTTCATCTTCACGATGGTCAGGTCGTCCTCAGCCTCGTCCACAGTGAAGGAGGTCTCCTCCACCGTGCGGGTAAACGCATCCTGACGCAGCCGGCGGGCCAGGCGGGTCTTATTCTTGCGGATCTGGCCCTCAATGGTGCCGATGGCAGCATCGATGGAGGCATACATATCCGAGGTGCTTTCGTGCGCCCGGAACCAGTGGTCAGCGCCGTGAACGGTCAGCTCCACGTTGTTCCGGTTCTTCTCCACAGAAAATACGACAAGTGCTTCCGCATCCTCCTCAAAGTACCGAGCAAGCTTCATGACCTTTTTTTCGGCGTAAGCGTGAACGGATTCGGGCAGCTTAACTTTCTTCTCACTGTACTGAAACTTCATATGCGGCAGCTCCTTTCGTTTCACCGGTATTCCGGTGTATCTATACTATAATACCTTTTTCAAAAAACGGCAAGGGTTTCCTGCAGGGAAATACAGGAAACCGGATGCAAAAAGCAGCCGCAATGCGGCTGCTTGATGTTTTACTCTTCTTCGTCCTCGTCGTCCAGAAGCTCGGCCATGGTCAGATTGTAGATATCCTCCGCCTTTTTCTCAAACAGGCGGCTGAGCCGGACGGCCTGGCGCTGATCCGGGGCCACAAGCTCCAGGGTCATCAGGTTGCCAAACTCATCATCCAGCGCCATGACAACAGAGAAATCCCCATTGTCCCGGGGGATGACCTGGGTCTTGACAAAGCTGCTGCGGCGAATCTGCCGGTTATACTTGGCAACGGCGTTCTCGGCGCGCTGCTTCACGGTGAAAGCGATGGAGTCCGCGGTCAGCTCACCATCCCGGCGGCCCTTTTCTGTGATGACATAGCGGCCCTCTTCCGCCTCTTCCAGATGGCCGGAGGCCACCATTTCAGGAATGGCAGTGCAGACATCGAAATAACTGAGACACTCGTCCTGATAGCACAGCTCATAGATCTCCTGACTGGTCATGGAGTAATTGGACCGCGCAGCCACATAAAGAATCAGGACCTTCACATCCAGCATATCATGAATAAAACCAAGTCTTTGCATAATACCACCTCTTGCTTTTATTATACAGGTTCTGAGTGAAAAATCAAGCACATCCCGCCGCTCAGCCGCATATTCTGGTGTGAAAGGGTGATGATTTATGAAAAACGTCGTTATTCACGCCCCCGGGAACGCGCCGGCGATCTGCTGCGCCCGGCGGGAGCTGGTGCGGCTGGGTGCCACTGTCACGGCTGAGCCCGGAGATGGTGTGACCCATTTGCTCCTTCCCGCCCCCGCCTTTGAGCCGGACGGACGCATCCGGGGCGGCGGGATCCTGGAGCATATTCTCTCCGACCTGCCGGAGGGCATCCCGGTGATCGGCGGAAACCTGCAGCATCCTGCACTGGAGGGCCGGGAGCGCATTGACCTTCTGATGGATGGGCTGTACTTAGCCCGCAACGCCGCCATCACTGCCGACTGCGCCATCCGGGTAGCGGCGCAGAAGCTGCAGGTGGTTTTCGATGGCTGCCCGGTGCTGATCCTGGGCTGGGGCCGCATCGGAAAGAGCCTCTCCGCCCAGCTCAAAGCCATGGGCGCAAAGGTCACCGTGGCAGCCCGGAAGCCATCGGACCGGTACACCCTGGAGGCTCTGGGGTACGAGGCACTGGACATTGGGCAGCTAAAGACGGAGCTCGGTGCCTTTCGTTTGATCTATAACACCGTGCCCCAAAGGGTGCTGACCCGGGCCCAGCTGGAACACTGCCGCCGGGACTGTGTCAAGATCGAGCTGGCATCCCGCCCCGGGATGGAGGGGGACGGCATTCTGACCGCCCTGGGCCTGCCGGGAAAGATGGCACCGGAAAGCTCCGGGATCCTGATCGCCCGGACAGTTCTGCGGCTTCTAAAAGAAAAGGAGGAAACCATATGAAGATCGGTTTTTGCGTATGCGGATCATTTTGTACTTACAGCGAGGTATTCCCCGCCATGGAAGCTCTGGCCCGGAACCATCAGGTCACGCCCATTTTCTCCCCCGCGGCCTACTCCACCGACACCCGGTTCGGCACCGCCCGGGACCACATCCGCCGCGCCGCGCAGATCTGCGGCACGGATCCCCTGTACACCATTGCCCAGGCAGAGCCCATCGGGCCGAAGAAGCTGTTTGATGTGCTGGTCGTCGCGCCCTGCACCGGCAATACCCTCGCCAAGCTTTCCCACGGCATCGCCGACACCTCCGTGACCATGGCTGCAAAAAGCCACCTGCGCAACGGCAGGCCCGTGGTCATCGCCGTGTCCACCAACGATGGGCTGGGCACCGCGGCGGAAAACATCGGACGGCTTCTGGCCCGGAAGCATTACTATTTCGTCCCCCTCCGCCAGGATGACCCGGAAAGCAAGCCCACCTCCCTGATCGCCGACTTCACCCGGCTGGAGGAAACTCTCACCGCTGCGGCAGAAGGCCGGCAGCTGCAGCCCATTCTTTTGTAACCCCTTCTATATAAAAAGGAGCTGTTGGCATCCAACAGCTCCTGATCTTCATTATTCATCCAGCTTCAGCACTTCTCCCTGGCGGGTAAGCAGCTCCATGATGCCGCTTCGCAGGCGGTAGCCCTCGCCGCAGAGGAATGTCCCCTCCGGATCCTCCACGATATAACTCCCATCCGGAATGGCGTAGAAGGTCTTTCCGTAGCTGTCGGCGTAGGTGATGTCCTCAAACAGCCGCAGGCCGTCCAGCTCCCAGTCCTTTACCTTCTGATAGTGGGGCAGCACATTCACATCCGTCAGGCCCAGGCCCGGAAAAAAGCGGCAGAATGTGGGATCGGATTCTCCCGGCTCCTCCGGCTGGGAATAGACAATGTCAGCACAGTTCATGGAGCCCGCACTGATGCCCATGACCACGCCGGAATGGTGGCGCAGCAGCTCCCGCAGTCCGATCTCCCGGAAAAATGCATTCTGGGTGGGCACATGACCGCCGGCCAGCACGATAAAATCGCTGTCCGCCACCAGCTCCGGGGCGCACTCTTCATTGGACCGGTCCAGAACACGGTAGCTGCTGAAGTAAATTCCCTGTCCGGCAAAGGCGGTGAAAATATCCGAGCCGAAGCGGCAGTTCAGATCATGCCGGTCCGGACTGGCGCAGATAAACAGGCAGCGGCAGTATTCGGGTAGCGCCTCCCGGATCCGGTCCACAAAAGCATTGGCATTGCTGAGGATGGGGCCGTCGGCATTCTCCACGAAGGGGCTGCTGGTAACAAAGGTGATCATCATTGCACTCCTCCGATGATGGAAATAGCAGTCTACCTTACAGTAACCACCGTAGATGTTATCCCGACCAAGGCAGCGCCGCGTGGAGGGATCTGGGCATTTGGTTTGCGTTTGCAGTATAATCGGTGCCAGGATCCCTCGACTCCCATTCGGTCGCTCGGGATGACAGTGTATGGGGGAATTTGGAGCAGTATGCTTAACTGCAGCTTTATCCCGCATTAAATTTTCGTATTCGGAAAATATTCCTCCACGAAATCCACCTTGTCCACCCGGAAGCTCTTGCCGTTCAGGTATTCCAGCGCTCCGGCGTCGGTGGAAAAGTCAAAGGTCAGCTTGTAGGAATAAAGGGCCTGATAATTGCGGTCAAAGCGCTTGTCCAGCTTTCCGTATTTTCCGTCGCCCAAAAGGGGATGGCCCGCATGGGCAAACTGGGCGCGGATCTGGTGGGTCCTGCCGGTGATCAGCTCGCACTCCACCAGGGACAGGCCGTTCGCGGAAGCGATCACCCGGTAATTGGTCTGGCAGGATTTGCTGCCCGCCTGGGGAGTATCGGTGACAAACACCCGGTTCTTCTTGGCATCCTTAAAAAGATATCCCTTCAGGCTGCCCTCCCGGGGCTTGGGGGTTCCCTCCACGATGGCCAGATACCGCTTGTCCATCTCCCGGTCCTTGATCTTCTGGTTCATGACCCGAAGGGCCTCCGCGGTTTTTGCCGCGATCACGATGCCGCCGGTGTTGCGGTCGATGCGGTTGCACAGCGCCGGGGTGAAGGAATTCTCCTCCCGGGGCCGCCATTCCCGCTTCTGGTACAGGTATGCCTGGATGTGGTCGATCAGCGTCCGCCCATACTCCGCGCCGTCGTGGGGATGGACCGCAAGGCCGGGCCGCTTGTCCACCAGAAGGATGTGCTCATCCTCGTACACGATGTTCAGCTTCGGCGCCGCCACCGTCAGGAAGGCATTATCCTCCCGGGGCTTGTCGAAGAATTCATCATTTATATATAATTGTAGAACGTCCCCTGCCTGAAGCCGGGTATCCCGCTCCACCCGCTTGCCCCCAAGCTTGATCCGCTTCAGGCGGATATACTTCTGGGCCAGGGATGCAGGAAGCAGCGGCACAGCCTTGGCAAGGAAGCGGTCCAGCCGCTGGCCCGCGTCATTGGGGCCGATGGTGATTTCTTTCATAGATTATTTCCCATATTTTCGTCAAAATGGCGGCTGATGGCCTCGGTAAATTCCAGAGCGGAATTATAGCCCAGCTTGCGCTGGCGGTTGTTCATGGCCGCCACCTCCAGCACCACCGCCAGGTTTCTGCCCGGGGTGACGGGAATGGTGTTCATGGGCACACGCACACCCAGAATATCCATATACTGGTCCTCCAGGCCCAGACGGTCATAAACCTCCTGGGCGTTCCAGGGCACGATGTTGACCACCATGTTGATCTCGTTTTCCGTCTTGACTGCGCCCATGCCAAACAGGTGGGCCACATTGATGATGCCAATGCCCCGCAGCTCCACATAGTTGCGGATCAGGGCAGGGGCAGTTCCCACCAGGGAATTGCCGGAAACCTTCTTGATCTCCACCGCGTCGTCAGCGATCAGGCGGTGGCCGCGCTTGAGAAGCTCTACCGCAGTCTCGCTCTTACCGATGCCGCTCTCGCCGGTGATGAGCATACCCTCGCCGTAGACCTCCATCAGAACGCCATGGCGGGTGATGCGGGGCGCCAGCTCCGTCTTGAGGTAAGTGATGATCTCGGAAACGATGGTGGAGGTAGGCTCCTTGCTGCGCAGCACGGTAACATTGTGCTTAGCCGCCATTTCCATGCACTCGCTGTCCGGCTCCAGATTTCGGGCGATCAGCAGCGCGGGGAATTTGTAGGCAAACAGGCGGTCAAAGGTAACGGCCCGCTCCCTGGGGGACAGCTTTCCCATGTAGCTCATTTCCACATTGCCCAGGACCTGAAGACGCATGGGTTCAAAATGGTCAAAATATCCGCTGAGCTGCAGGCCCGGGCGGGCCACATCCTCAACCGTCAGGCGGATGGCCCGGTAATCCGTGGCGGCATACGCCACCTCCAGGTGAAATTCCTCCACCAGTTTTGTCAGCGGAACACTGTAAGTATCGACCAAAACCGTCACTCCCTCCTGTTTTTAAGGCCATTATAGCGGCAGATACGTAGAATATCAACACATTTTTGAAAAATCAAAAAATTGTGAAAAAAGTACTTGCTTTTTTCGTCAATCTTTGGTATCATATGTGAGCGCCTGCAAAGGCGATCATTATGACTCATTATGGAGATAGGAGGTGCAGAGAATGGCTAAGTGTGATTTTTGTGGCAAGGGCGTGACCTTCGGCATTAAGGTTTCCCACTCCCACAGACGTTCCAACCGTGCTTGGAAGCCCAATGTCAAGCGTGTCAAGGCAGTTGTCAACGGTACTCCGTGCCATGTGTACGCTTGTACCAGATGCCTCCGTTCCAACAAGGTTGAGCGGGCTATCTGATTTTTCCCTGCAACCAATTTACGCCATCGGTAACGATGGCGTTTTTTGTTTGCCCAAATGTAGGGGCGGATATCATCCGCCTGCCATTTTGCGATGCAAAATGATGCACGTCATTGCGAGGCCCTTTAGGGCCGTGACAATCCCGTGGGGCTATGCGACGCGGAAAAACATGAAAACAGCCCGGAAGATCCTTGGGATTGCCACGTCGGGCACCCCCCTCCTGGCAATGACACTTTATTTTTGCCGCCCTCTTGACAAATAACAAAAGCAGTGCTACAATACATTTAACATTTAGGTTAAATGTTAAGAAAGGAGTGCGCCCATGAGCCTGCAAAATACCCTCAAAGCCCTGTCAGACCCCATCCGCCGGGAGATCCTGAACCTGCTGAAATCAGGACGAATGTCCGCGGGAGACATCGCGGACCGCTTCCCTGTCACCGGGGCATCCATTTCCCGGCATCTTTCGGTGCTGAAGGAGGCGGACCTGATCCGGGACACCCGGGAAGGAAAATTCATCTACTACGATCTGAACGCATCGGTCCTGGAGGAGATCATGCTTTGGATCACCGACCTGAAAGGAGAATGACTATGATCAAGAAAAATAAAAGCACCCTGATCCTCACATCCATCATTATTTTGATCCCCATACTGGTGGGCCTTCTGATTTGGAGCGAGCTCCCCGACCGGATACCCACCCACTGGAATGTGGACGGCGAGATTGACGGGTGGAGCAGCAAAGCTTTCACGGTGTTTGCCCTCCCCGGCATTTTGATGGCCCTGCACTGGGTCTGCGTACTGGCAAGTGCGGCGGATCCCAGCAGCAAGAACTATCACCCCAAAATGCTCCGGCTTGTTCTGTGGATCTGCCCGGTGATCAGTCTGTTGATGGGCGCATTGGTCTATTCCGCCGCCCTGGGCTTTGATTTGAGTGTAGAGATCATTATGCCCCTGCTGGTGGGTATGATGTTTATCATCGTGGGCAATCTGCTGCCCAAATGCCGCCAAAGCTACACCATGGGCATCAAGCTGCCCTGGACGCTGGATAACGAAGAAAACTGGAACATGACCCACCGCTTTGGCGGAAAGGTTTGGGTCACCGGCGGCGTATTCACCATGGCAACCGCTTTTATGAGTAACTTCTGGATGCTCCTGATCATCCTGGTGATCATGGTAGCGGCACCCACACTGTACTCCTACCTGTACTACCGAAAGCACAAAAAAGGAACGGCTTAAGCCGTTCCTTTTCTTTTATACAGGCACATTTCGTAGGCGATGCCGTTCTCCTCGCCGGACTGGAGGATCCCGGTCAGCTCCCAGGCGGGGTCCTCATCCAAATCAGGGAAGTAGGTATCGCAGGTGGTGGTGCAATGCACCTTGGTAATGATAGCGGTGTCGCAGTACGGAAGCATCAGCTTATAGATGCTGCCGCCGCCGATGACCATGGCCCTTTCCGCGGTTTTTGCCAGCTCCAAAGCCTCTTCCGGTGCAGAAACCACCGTAAATCCGGGCAGGTCGATGTTTTGCCGGCTGAGTACCACATTCACTCTGCCGGGCAGCGGCTTGCCGCCAGGGAAATCCCCTACGGTTTTCCGCCCGGCGATCACCATTGCGCCCCGGGTCATCTCCCGGAAGAATTTCCGGTCGGCAGACAGGGCAATGGGCTGGGTTCCTTCGCAGCCGATACCCCAGTCGTCATATACTGCTACAATTAGTTGCATATTATTCCTCAAATCGCCATAGGGATGTCAAACTCAAAGGGATGGAACTGATAATTCTCCATGCTGAAGGAATTCTTGGTAAAGGCATAGAAATCATCAATGGATTTGTCCATCTTGAAGGTGGGGGCGTCGAAGCCGGGGAGCTCCAGCATGGCCTTCACCGCGGGAATATGACGGTCATAGATGTGGCAGTCCGCAATGACGTGGACAAATTCGCCCACCTCCAGGCCGGAGACCTGGGCCATCATATGGGTCAGGGCGGCATACTGCACCACGTTCCAGTTATTGGCGGTAAGCATATCCTGGGAACGCTGGTTCAAAATAGCGTTCAGCTTGTTGCCGGTGACGTTAAAGGTCATGGAGTAGGCACAGGGATACAGGTTCATCTCGTGCAGGTCATCGAAATTATAGATGCTGGT
>CAZHEG010000035.1:0-8060 GCA_964531435.1 uncultured Oscillospiraceae bacterium
AATTGTCCAAGGTGTCTAGTTTGTCTCACATTATTCAATTTACAAGGTACAGCCGTTCGCTTTTTGCAGTCACTTTTGTGTCCGCCGCGAACTTTTATATATTAGCACATCATCAAGCATTTGTCAAGAACTTTTTTCAAGTTTTTCCAAATTCTTTTTGAGGCTTGTTGCGCTCCGGGCTTGCGCCGTTCATCACACAACTGTTTTATCTTACCACATCTTTTTCAACTTGTCAACAACTTTTTTCGATGTTTTCAAAGTTTTTTGTGGTTCACCGCCCGCTCTTGCAGACAGCTTGCCTATATTAGCATCCCGCGCACCGTTTGTCAAGTACTTTTTTACAAAATTTGTATCTGGTTTTTATGCAATGTCACAAAACGTTGCTGCTGATGGTCGCCAGGGCATCCACGGCATCGAAGCTTGTCTCCTCCCGGTTGGCAAGGTCCGACAGGCTGACCATGCCGCAGAGCCTTCCCCCTTCCACCACCGGCAGGCGGCGGATCTGCTTGTGCCCCATCAGGCTGGCGGCGATCGCCGCCTCCATATCCGGCGTGGCTGCCACCACGGCCCCGGTCATGACCTCCCGCACCTTGGTTTTCTCCGGCGAACGGCCGGAGGCCAGGCATCGGGTCACCAGATCCCGGTCGGTCACCACGCCGATGACCCGTCCGTCATTGCCGCAGACCGGCATAGCGCCGATGTTGTTCGCGGCAAGCTGCCGGGCCGCCACCGCCACACATTCCTCCGGGTGGATCCGGATCACACGGTCCGACATAATATCACGCACCTTCATGGTACATCCCTCCTTTTCAGGAAGTATCTCCAGGATATGTTGAAATTAAACACCGCGGCATGTTATTATAATGTAGGGGCATAGCTTCTCCCCGGGGAAGGTTTTGATGCGATAATATAAAATTCGCGCTCCCATGTAAGATATCCCCAACAAAACGTTATTATATAAATGAAGGAGGTGGCACGATGGAGCATATCACAAAGCTCTTATGGCAGCGGGCGGAGGAAGCCCTTTACCTGATGGCAAAAGAATTCGGCGTGCGGCTGCAGCGCATCGCCATGAACATCCTGGGCTCCCGGGAGGACGCGGAGGAGACCGTCAGCGATACATACCTGGCAGTCTGGAACGCGGTGCCGCCCCGTCAGCCGGAGCCGCTGGCGGCGTTCGTCTACCGCACCGGGCGGAACATTGCCCTGAACCGCCTGCGCCACGACACCGCCCTGAAACGCAGCGGCTACGAGGTATCCCTGGACGAGCTGGGAAATTACCTGGCAGGCCCCGACCTGTGGGAGACCGTCAGTGCCCGGGATCTGGGCCGGTCCATCGACCGCTTCCTGAATACACTCAGTAAACAGAGCCGCATCATCTTTCTGCGGCGGTACTGGTTCGGCGACAGCGTAAAGGACATTGCAAAGGATCTGGAGCTTAGTGAAAACGCCGTATCCGTCCGGCTCAGCCGCACCCGTGCCGCCCTGAAGCAGCAACTTGTATTGGAGGGATATTATGAATGAGAAATTGGCAGATGCCCTGGACGAAGTCCGCCCCGTCTTTATCGACGAAGCCGCCCGGCGCAAGCGCGCAAGAAAGAAGCCCCTGCTCCGCGGCATTGCCGCAGTGGCCGCCGCGGTGCTGCTGGTGGCCGTGATCCTGAACTTCCCCTACATTTCCCTGCCCGTCAGTGCCGACACCGTGAGCCTGGCGGATTACAGCGCCCCCGACAGCCATGACTATGAGCTGGCACGGGAATACACCAAAGAGCTATCCACCCTCTTCGGCGGCACCCTGACCCAGGTCCTGTCAAACAGCGGCGAAGAAAACGTGGCCTTCTCCCCCATCAACCTCTATTACGCCCTGGCCATCACCGCGGAAATGACCGGGGGCGACAGTGAGCTTCTGGAGCTGCTGGCAGTTGACGACCTGACCGCCCTGCGGCAGCAGGCCGCAACCTTGTGGGCCGCCAGCTACCGGGACAACAACAACCAGTGCCTGCTGGCAAGCTCCCTTTGGCTGGATGAAGCGCTCACCTTCAACCAGTCCGTCATGGACACCCTGGCCCAGCGGTACTATACCAGTGTTTACAGCGGCGATCTCGGCTCCAAAAAGATCAATACCGCCATCTCCCGCTGGCTGAACAACCAGACCGGCGGACTGCTGAAGGACTCCGCCGACGGCATCAAGCTCAGCGAGGATACCCCGTTCGCCATCTATTCCACCGTCTACTATCAGGCCAAGTGGAGCAGTGCCTTCAATAAGAGCGCCAACACAAAGGATATTTTCCACGCCCCCGGGGGCGACATCACCGTCACCTACATGAACGCCAGCCGGCGCAACTCCACCTACTACTGGGCCGAGAATTTCAGCGCCGTCAATCTGTACCTGAAGGACAGCAGCCGGATGCTGCTGATCCTGCCGGACGAGGGCTTCACCCTGGACGATGTACTGGCGAACCCCCAGCTGACGGAGCTGCTGCAATCGGGCTCCTACGAAAACAGCAAAGAGATGATGGTGAACCTGTCCCTGCCGAAATTCGACATCCGCTCCTCCGGCGACCTGTCTGACAGCCTGAAGGCAATGGGCGTCACCGGCATCTTTGACGGCAGCGCAGACTTCTCCGCCGCCGTCACCTCCGATACCCCTTTGTGGCTGGACGCCGTGAACCAGACCACCCGGGTGTGCATCGATGAAGAGGGCGTCACCGCCGCCAGCTACATCGAGATCCCCGGTGCCACCAGCGCCGAGCCCCCGGACGAGATCATCGATTTTATTCTGGACCGCCCCTTCCTGTTCGTGGTCCTCAACCACAGCAGCATCCCCCTGTTCGCCGGCGTGGTCAACCAGCCGTAAGGAACGGAACACCGGGCGGGTTATTCTGTCATTGCGAGCCAGTGCGCACACTGGCGTGGCAATCCCGTATGGCTATGGAACGCGGAAAGCCATCGGGACAGTCCGGAGGATCCACGGGATTGCCGCGTCGCCTGCAGCTCCTCGCAATGACCTGCATATATTTGGTGCGGCGCAACCCGGTAAACTGAAGTAAAACTTTTCCCTTCCCGCAAGCCCGGTCTGGCAACAGGCCGGGTTTTGTTTTTTCTATAATATTTTACCTTTTTCAGCTCAATTTACTTGCGATGGTACCGGAAACATGGTAACATGAAAAGGAGATCATTCCCACCTCGCACCAAGGAGGATGCGCCATGGCCCAGCCCATTTTATCCCTGCAGGAGTTATCAAAATACTACGTCAACGGCCGCAATGTGGTGGCCGGACTGAACAAGGTAAGTGTTGCCTTTGAGACCGGAGAGTTCGTCGCCATCACCGGCGAATCCGGCAGCGGCAAATCCACCCTCGCCCACATCATGGGCGGCATTCTGCCCTACGAGGACGGCGAGCTGTTCATCGGCGGCAAGCCCACCTCCCACTATGACAGTGCCGACTGGGAGCGCTACCGGGCCGAATCCGTGGGCTTCATCTCCCAGAGCTACGGCATCCTCCCCGGCGCGACGGTGCTGGAGAATGTGGTCAGCGCACTGCACCTGACCGGAATGGAAAAGGACGAGGCCGCCGTGGAGGCCCAAAAGATCCTGGAAGAGGTGGAGCTGTGGGACCTGCGCGCCCGCCGGGCCGCCAAGCTCTCCAGCGGACAAAAGCAGCGTCTTTCCATCGCCCGGGCCCTGGCCAAGCCCTGCCGCATCCTCATCGCCGATGAGCCCACCGGCAATCTGGACCCGGAGAACAGCGACAAGGTCATCCGGCTGCTGGCAAAAGCCGCCCGGGACCGGCTGGTGATCCTCATCACCCACGAATTTTCCGAGGCGGAGAACTATGTGACCCGCCACATCTGCATTCAGGACGGCCGCATCTGCGCCGATGCCCGGCTGCGGCCCCACGCCGCCGAGGAGCAGCCCCCCATCCGCCGCAAGGCCGGCAAGGGTCTCAGCTTCTACACCGCCCGGCTGCAGGTGAAGTCCCGCCCGGTGTGGAGCACCATCGTGCTGCTGTTCCTCACCCTGACGGCCTTCGCCGTGTTCGCCTTCCTGGGCAGCTTTATCGTGGCCCTGGACGATACCTCCACCCGCATTTATGAAAGCGACGCCTTCCTCAACAGCGACAAGGAGCGCATCATCGCGGTGCGCAAGGATCTTGCCAACATGACCCAGGCGGATTACGACACCATTCTGGACATTTCCCACGTGGAAAGCCTGGATCAGTACGGCTACATCACCGACATCTGCTACGCCTATATAGAGGATGTGGATTACGTCATCCACTACACCCGCACCAACATCGGCTCCTTCCGCAGGCCCCAGTACATTGAAACCACCACCGTGGAATTTCTCGCCACGGAGCAGTTCATGCAGACCCTGCCGGTGACCAAAAACGGCAGGAGCATCCTCACCGCCGGACGGGAGCCGGAGCGGTTTGACGAGATCGTGGCTGTGGGCGGCGAGGAGCTCATCGGCAAGACCTACACCATCCACCTGAGCAACACCACCGCCTGGGGCTCCGACGGCTACATCACCATGGACTTCACCGTGGTGGGCGTCACCGGCGAGGGCAGCGGCCTTTACTTCAGCGCCGATGCCGCCCGGGCCATCACCATGAATTATCTGGGCTCCGAGTACACCTACATCCCCATTTATGACCAGGTCTACAATGAATATACCTACACCAACTACCGCAACGCCCGCAGCGTCCAGATGTACGGCCCCTTCTGCGACCCCTTCTACGCCACCTGCGACCCGGTGAAGAGCAGCGGCCTTCGGGAGCTTTCCGACACCGAAGCATGGGTGACCCTCAAGGATTACATCACCCTCCTCTCCGCCAACCCCACCGCCGAATATGCTGACCTTTACGAAGGGGGCATCACCACCCAGTCCGGCTTCTATCACGTGGGCGGCATCATGGAGACCACCCTGCCCGGCGTTCTGGGCGTGACTCCCGCCGTATTCCAGGCCGTCCTGGAAGAAAGCGGCGTGGAGGACGGCAACCAGGTCTCCATCACCATCAGCGACTACGCCTACACCCAGCGGGTCATTGACGATCTGGAAAAGGCGGGCTATTTCGCCCTGTCCCCCTACGTCCTGGGCTCCGCCAAGATCGATCCCGAGCTGGCGGCCCAAAGAATGCAGACCCTGTACGTCTGCATCGGCGCGCTGATCGCCGTCCTGCTGCTGCAGCTGATCGTGCTGCGGACCCTGTTCGCCATGGAAAACCAGTCCTACGCCACCCTTTCCGACCTGGGCCTGACCTGCCGCACCGCCCAGCTTTCCGTATTCTGGCAGGTGCTGCTGTTTACCGTGGCAGGCCAGATCATCGCCCTGGGGGCCATCGCCATATGCGGCGGTGCCGGGGTGGAGCGGATCACCGCCCTCACCCGCTACCTCTACGGCAAATGGTGGGTGCTGATCTCCCTGATCCACCTGGCCTCCACCGCCCTGGCGGCATGGCTGATCTGCGTGGGGCTGAAAAAGCGGGTCTACCCCCGCACGGCCCGGGTCAGCGACCTGGCCATTGACGACGAGGAGGAGGTGCTGGCATGATCCGGATCGAAAACCTGAACAAGACCTACGACCGCCGCCGCGCGGGCGAGAACCACGTTCTCCACGACATTTCCCTGACCCTGCCGGAGACCGGCTTTGTGTGCATCCTGGGCCCCTCCGGCTGCGGCAAGACCAGCCTTCTGAACGCCATCGGCGGCCTGGATTCCTTCGACAGCGGCACTGTCACCGCCGGAGATACCACCGTGAGCCGCTCCGGTACCGCCCTGTATGAGGCGGAGCGCAACCGCAGCTTCGGCTACATTTTCCAGAATTTCTACCTGCTCCCCGAGCACTCCGTGGGTTACAACGTCTACCTGGGCCTGCACAGCCTGGAGCTGACCCACGCCCAGAAGATCCGCCGGGTGAAAGAAGCCCTGAAGGCGGTGGAGATGGAGCGCTACATCCGCCGCAGCGTGGGCGAGCTTTCCGGCGGCCAGCAGCAGCGGGTGGCCATCGCCCGGGCCCTGGCCCGCAAGCCCAGGGTCATCTTCGCCGATGAGCCCACCGGAAATCTGGACGAGACCAACACCCTGAACATCTGCTCCCTGCTGCGCCGGATCTCCCGCACCAGCCTTGTGGTGATGGTCACCCACGAGGAGCGGATCGCCGAATTCTTCGCCGACCGGATCATCTCCCTGGAGGAGGGCCGCATCCGCCACGACAGCGACAGCTGGGAGCGCACCGGATTGCAGGCCGGCTCCACCAAGGCCATCTACACCGGCGACTATCCCGAAACGGCGGTGGACGGCGGAACTGTCAGCATCCGCCTGTTCCAGGCGGAGGATGCCGCCCCAGTGCAGCTGAGCATCGTGGCACTGAAGGACCGCATCATCATCAAGCTGGATGACGAGCGGGCCGTCAGCTGCGGCACCAGCCAGGACGCCCCCGCCCTGGTGGAGGGCAAGCGCCCCGTTGTGACGCTGCAGGAAATGGACAGCTCCACCCCCGGCGAGGAATTCCTCTACCGGCCCGGCGACAATGTGAGCGCCGCCGCGGGCAAGGGCATCACCTTCTCCGATATGCTCCGGGAGGCCAGCCACATGCGGGGCGGCGGCAGGCTGCGCAGCCTGGGCACCCGGCTGTTCCTGCTGGTGCTGACGGTGCTGCTGGCCCTGTCGGCGGCGGACTTCATCACCCTGGGCACCCTGGAGCCGGAGGATTTCATCGTCACCCATTCCCAGGTGCTGGAGGTGGCCCTGGACCGGGGACCCCGGGCAGGCAGCTCCACCGTGGGCATGCAGGCTCTGGCAGCGGAATTCAAGGAGCGGATGGCTAAAACTGACATCAGCTACACCTACGTTCCCAACATCGCCTACTCCGCCACCGTCAGCGGCAGCCTGATCCTCCAGGCCAACGAGATCGCCATTACCCTGACGGATTTCAGCTACGTACCCCTGAGCTTCCTGTCGGAGGACAGCCTGATCATGGGCCGCATGCCGGAAAACACCACCGAATGCGTCATTGACCGCTGGGTCCTGGACGCGGTGATGGCACAGGAGGGCGTTGCCCAGAACGGCATCACCGGCATGGAATACTTCCTGGATAACCAGATCCGCTACTCCGCCCTGAAGGCAGCCCCCACCATCGTGGGCATCTGCGACAGCGGCGAGCCCGCCGTCTACATTTCCGACACCATGTTCGCCTCCCTGGGCGCATCGGGCACCGAGGCCATCACCCTCTCCGATTTCCAAGCCCTGTACCCCGGCGAGCTGGAGGGCATCACCCTTGCCGAGGATGAGTGTGTGGTCCTGCCCGCCAACGCCGGCGAGAATTTCACCGACAGCGTGGGAACCACCTTCTCCACCGTCTGCGGCACCACCTTCACCGTCACCGCCGTCAGCGATAACACCGATTGCTACGCCAAGGTGGTGGTAGCGGACACGGTGATGGATGATCTGATGCTGAACATGTCCCAGACCCGGTTCTGGATCTTCACCGACGACAAGGAGGGCATGACGGAGTACCTGGTGAGCCTGGCGGACAAGATGGGCGACACCATCAAGGTCACCGTCACCGACAGCTACACCGACAAAATGGCGGAATATTCCGAAGCCGCCGCCAGCAATCTGGACGCCCGGACCATCGTCATCGCCACCATCATGGTGCTGAGCATGGTGATGCTGTTCCTGCTGCGCCGGGCGGACGTATACAGCCACATCGGCATGCTTTCGGTGTACCGCCTGCTGGGCATCCCCAGCAGCAAGGCCATGGGCATCTTCGCCATCGAAAGCATTCTGAACAGCCTCACCACGGCGCTGCCCGCGGCGGTGCTGACCTGGGCTGTTCTGGCGGTGATGCGGCTGTATGAGGCCACCGAGCTGGTGTTCCCCTGGCCGGCCGCCCTGGGTGTGTATGCGCTGATCATGTGCTTCCACCTGCTGGTCACCATGCTGCCCCTGCGTTCTCTGCTGAAGCTTCCCCCCGCACGTCTTGCGGCAAAATACGACTTCTGACCCAAAAGGGCGCGCCGCTGGCGCGCTCTTTTTGAATATTGGCGGTTTGCGCAC
>CAZHEG010000036.1:0-7979 GCA_964531435.1 uncultured Oscillospiraceae bacterium
TCGGGGATGGAGCGGGGGATATTCTCGTAGAAGCCGCCGCCGGTGATGTGGGAGATGCCCTTTACATCCACCTTTTCCAGCAGAGCCAGAACGCTCTTGACGTAGATTCTGGTGGGGGTCAGCAGGGTCTCGGCAACGGATGCGCCGCCCAGAGCCTCGCAGGGCTCATACAATGAGGCGGGGTTATGGTCAATGTCAAAGACCTTGCGGATCAGGCTGAAGCCGTTGCTGTGGATGCCGGAGGATGCCAGCGCGATCACCACGTCCCCTTCGCACATCCGCTTGTTGTCGATGATCTTCTTCTTATCCACGATGCCTACGGCAAAGCCCGCCAGGTCGTAGTCCTCTACGGGCATCAGGCCGGGGTGCTCCGCGGTCTCGCCGCCGATCAGGGCGGCGCCGGACTGGACGCAGCCCTCGCAGACACCGGAAACGATGGAGGCGATCTTCTCAGGGTAATTCTTGCCGCAGGCGATGTAGTCCAGGAAGAACAGGGGCTTTGCGCCGCAGCAGATGATATCGTTGACGCACATGGCTACGGCGTCGATGCCGATGGTGTCGTGCTTGTCCATCAGGATGGCCATTTTCACCTTGGTGCCGCAGCCGTCGGTGCCGGAGACCAGCACAGGCTCCTCGTAGCCCGCCAGGTTCAGGCCGAAGCAGCCGCCGAAGCCGCCTACATCGTCCAGACAGCCTTCGTTGCGGGTGCGGGCGATGTGCTTTTTCATCAGTTCAACAGACTGGTAACCGGCCACGATGTCCACGCCGGCAGCGGCGTAGCTGGCAGACTGAGAATTCTTGTGATCCATAGATTAAAGCTCCTTCGTCACTTTAATAATTATAAATTCAGAATTACAAGTGAAAAATTATGGTATTGCCTTCGGCAATGCATTTAAAATTTGTAATTTGTGATTTTGCATTATTCTTCGCCGTTCCAGCAGTAGGTGCATACCTTGTCCCGGTCCAGGCCGATGGCTTCCAGAAGGCCGTCCAGACTCTGGTAGCCCAGGGAGTCGAAGCCCATATCCTCGCAGATGGCCCGGAGCATGCATTTGCCCCGCTGGGTGGTGCTGTCGGCGTATTCATTCAGATGCTTTTCGCCCTCGTCGCCCTCCAGACGCTGGATCATGCGGCGGGAAAGCAGCTCCATTTCGGAGTTGCTGCTGGAGAAATTCAGATATTTGCAGCCGTGCATGATGGGCGGGCAGGCGGAGCGCATATGCACTTCCTTCGCGCCGCTTTTGTACAGAAATTCAACGGTTTCCCGCAGCTGAGTGCCCCGGACGATGGAGTCGTCCACAAACAGCAGCTTTTTATCCTGAATCAGCTCAGGAACGGGGATCTGCTTCATTTCCGCCACCAGATTGCGCATCTCCTGATTGGAGGGGGTGAAGGAACGGGACCAGGTGGGGGTATATTTGACAAAGGGGCGGGCGTAGGGCTTGTGGGAGTAGTTGGCGTAGCCGATGGCGTGGGGCACGCCGGAGTCGGGGACACCGGCTACAAAATCCACGTCCGGCATGGTACCGGCCTGGGCTTCCTGCCGGGCCATGATCTCACCGTTGCGGCAGCGCATGACCTCAACATTCCGGCCCTCGTAGTTGGAGTTGGGGTAGCCGTAATAGGTCCAGAGGAAGGCGCAGATCTTCATCCGGTCGCCGGGAGGGGAGAGCTGCTGCACGCCCTCGGCAGTGATCTTCACGATCTCTCCGGGGCCCAGCTCGTAGTAGTCCTGGTAGCCCAGCTTCTGGTAAGCGAAGGACTCGAAGGATACACAGCAGCCTTCGATGTTCTGCCCCACCAGCACGGGGATCCGGCCCAGCTTGTCCCGGGCGGCGATGATGCCGTCCTTGGTCAGAAGCAAAATGGTGCAGGAGCCGTCGATGGAGTCCTGGGCGTGGCGGATGCCCTCCACCAGGGAGCTTTTCTGATTGATCAGCGCGGCAGTCAGCTCGGTGGTGTTCACCTGTCCGGAGGACATGGCCATGAACTGGTGGCCGGGACCGGAGAAGGTGTCCTCCACCAGCTTTTCCGCGTTGTTGATGATGCCCACGGTGGAGATGGCGAACATCCCTAAGTGGGAGCGGACCAGCAGGGGCTGGGGATCGGTGTCTGAAATGCAGCCGATGCCGGCGGTGCCGCTCAGCTTGTGCAGGTCAGATTCGAATTTGGTGCGGAAGGGGGTGTTGGCAATGTTGTGGATCTGCCGCTGAAAACCCCGCTCCGGGTCAAAAAAGGCAAGACCACCCCGCCGGGTGCCCAGGTGGGAGTGGTAGTCTGTGCCGAAAAATACGTCATATTTGCAGTCCTTGCGGGAGATGACTCCGAAGAAACCACCCATAGGTGTTATCCTCCTTAGGAAATGAAATGCGAAACCCTTGGCCCCCCCGTAAAATAGAGGGGCAAGGGGATCGCGGAAAACTTAAGCAAAGAACAGCTTGTTCAGGGTCATGGGATCGACGTACTCGCCGTCCTTGTAGACACGCATATTGCCGGAGGCAATCTCGTCGATCAGCATCACGTTGCCGTCGGCGTCATAGCCAAACTCAAACTTGATGTCGTACAGCTCCAGGCCCTTTTCCTTCAGGTCGTCGGCGACGATCTTGGTGATTGCCTGGGTCTGTGCCTTCAGGTCGTCATACTGCTGGGCGGTCATGACGCCCAGATCCACCAGGCCGTCCTTGGTGACCAGGGGATCGCCCTTCTCGTCATTCTTGAAGGTGGTCTCCACATAGGCAGGAAGATCCTGGCCCAGGGAGCAGTAGTCACTGTAGCGGCGGTAGAAGGAGCCCACGGCCTTGTAGCGGCAGATGACCTCCAGGCCCTTGCCGAATACCTTGGCGCTGAGCACCTCCATGGTGGTGTCATCCAGATTGGCGGAAACATAGTGGGTGCGGATGCCGGCAGCATTGATCTTCTCGAAGAAGTAGATGCTCATGCGCAGGTTCACATCGCCCACGCCCTCAATGGTCAGGCCGACGGAATTTTCGCCGGGATCAAACACACCGTCCTTGCCGGTGCAGTCGTCCTTGAATTTCAGCAGGCAGTTGCCGTTGGGCAGGGCGTAAACATTCTTGGTCTTTCCGGTGTACAGAAGTTTCATATTTATTACCTCTTTTACAGAATTGATTTGAATTGGATATCACTTGGGAGCTTACAGGTTGAGGAAGGATTTGACCTTGCCGGTGATGTTGCCCACTTCCTCCTCAAGCTTTGCTTTGCCCTCCTGCAGCTGCTGCAAGGATGCGTCCTTCTGGAGCACCTTTTCGGCGTCGGCGATGCGCTTGGCCTCCAGCTTTTGGGCAAGCTCCTCGTCGGTCACGGCCAGAATCTGGATGGAAAGCAAAGCGGCATTGACGGCTCCATCCACAGCTACGGTTGCCACGGGAATACCGGAGGGCATCTGTACGGTGGACAGAAGTGCATCAATGCCGTTGGAAAATACAGAAGAACGCAGGGGAATGCCGATCACAGGCAGGGTGGTGTTGGCAGCAATTGCGCCTGCCAGGTGCGCAGCCATGCCCGCGGCGCAGATGATCGCTCCGTAGCCGTTTTCACGGGCACTGACAGCGAAGTCGCGTGCCTGCACGGGGGTGCGGTGGGCGGAGAAAATGTGCATTTCGTAGGGTACGCCAAAGCTCTTGAGGGTATCGGCAGCCTTCTGCACGGTGGCCAGATCGCTGTCAGAACCCATGATAATACCGATTTTCTTCATGGTTTTACCTCCTGAAAAAGAAAATTGGGCACACTGATCCCCCAAGAGAAAAGTGAGCCCAGACGGTCGGCGGGGATCTTGGCAGGCAGGCTGCTTTGATCCCTGAATGCTCCCTTATTCCACGTGGTGCTCCACTTCAAACCGTCAGTCATAAGGGCCGCTTATTACGGGCCCATTATATCACAGGCGCGCGGTATGCGTCAATTTGTGGAAAAGCTGATTTATATCCGCCGCCTGATGCTGTTAACTGGTAAAAATGCCAAATAGAAACAAAAAGATGGATATCCTGTTGAAATTCCAGATTTTTTCTGCTAAAATCTCGCTATCCTATGGATCGGGAGTATGGATATGGAGAGAAAATTTACCATCACCGCCGGAGATCTTTCGGTGGTGTGCATCCTGACGGAGCCGGATGGGGGCAATGTGCGCCGTCTGGTGCTGGGCGTCCACGGCTTTGGCGGCAGCATGACAGACTCCATTCAGGTGAGCATCGCCGAGGAGATGGCCCTTTTCCACGCGGCAGTGCTGCGTTTTGATTTTCCTGCCCACGGCGACAGCCCGGAGGGCAGCCAGCTGAGCCTGCAGGGCTGTATGGAGAGCGTCCTTGCCGCGGCAGGGGAGCTGCGCCGGCGATACAGCGATGTGGAGGACCTGTGCATTTTTGCCACGGGCTTCGGTGCCTATGTGACCATGCTCTGCCTGGATGAGCTGACCATGATGCCCGGCCGGGTCAAGCTGGTGGTACAGACCCCCTCGGTGCGGATGGACGAAACGGTGCTGGGTATGATCCGTATGTCCGCCCAGACCCTTCGTGCGGTGGACCGCTACCGGCTCCCTGCGCCCCGGCCCTTTGATGTGACCTACGCGTTCTATGAGGAGCTGCGCAGCAACAGCATCCTGGATTCGGACCCGGTGCCCATGCTGATTCTGCAGGGCGAGGCGGATGACTACATTCCCATGGAGGACATCCGTGCGCTGCGGCAGCTCAATGAAGGCTCCAAGCTCGTCATCATCCCCGGTGCCAGCCACCGTTTTCTGGAGGACGGTGCCTGGGATATGGTTCTGGATCTGACCCGGGACTGGTTTGCCTTCGAGCAGGTCCTGCTCGCTGACTGGATCTGATAACGGCGCCCTTCGGGGCGCTGTTTTTTTGTGCTGCAAATTGTGAACCTTTTGTGATTCGCTTGCAATGGAACGGATGACTGTGTATAATATTACCATCTAACATTACAAGGAGGAAATGCTTATGCCAGGACCTGGAGGAAGCGGAGGCGGCGGTGGCCGCAGTGGAGGAGGCGGCGGCCGCGGCGGCAGCTTTGGAGGCGGCGGCTTCAGCGGTGGCCGGGGCGGCGGCTTTGGAGGCGGCGGCTTCCATGGCGGGCCCAGACCCGGTGGGATGCATCACCATCACCACATGGGCGGGTGGCATTTTGGCCCCCGTTATCGTGGCGGCGGTTGTCTGGGCGGCTTTTTGGGCGTTCTGATCGTGCCCATTTTTGTGATCATTCTTCTTTTGAATATTTTCATGAGCGGCGCAGACGTGACCTATGTCCAGTATGATGAAGAGGTATTCCAGGACTATGCCGATGAGCGTTATGCTGAAGTTTTCGGCAGCTCTGCCGATTACGAGGATAACCTCCTGCTGGTGTTCCTGGTGGACGAGGATCACTACACCTATTACTATATCTCCTGGGTGGGCGACCATGTGGTGAACGATGTTTCCAATCTGCTGGGCAGCAACAATGCCCTGGGCAGATACATGGATAATTCCATCAATGAGAGCAATTACAAGTACTCCCTGGATTCGGACCTGGCTTACGTTATGGAGCAGCTAAGTGACAGCGTCAGCGCCCTGGGGCTCAGCAGCTCCTTCGACTGCGGCAGGAGCTATGCTTCTCCCACCGCCCGGTTCATCAACGATTCCGAGCTTTCCATGACAGCCTCCACCGTGGAGAATGCCATCGCGAAATTTACCGCTGCTTCCGGCATCCCCACTGCCATCGTGGTGGATGACGTCAGCGATGTGTTCGGCACCGATGTTTCCACAGGCAGCGGCTCCCGAGTATCCGTGGGACTGATCATCGCGGTGGTGGTCATCATCGCCATCGTGGCGGTGATCATCTACCGTAAGAATAAGTCCAGTGACGATTTCGTGGAAGAGGAAAAGCGGAAGGAATACCGCAAATTTGACGATCAGTACTAAATGAAAAAGGAGCTGTTGCAACCGGCAACAGCTCCTTTATTTTATTCCTCGGCGCAGGCTTCCTTGATGACGGCAACTGCCTTTTCCAGCTCCTGGATGCTGATGGTCAGGGGCGGAAGCAGGCGGATCTTATCCTTTGCCGTCAGGCAGAGGACGCCCTTTTCCATGCACCGCAGCACCACATCCCGGGCGTTTTTCTTCGGCTTGATGCCGATCATCAGGCCGAGGCCCGTGACGCTTTCGATGCCCTCCGCGCCGTAGAGGGAGGCAAACACATAGCCGCTCTTGCGCCGGACGGCAGCGAGGAACCCGTCGTCCATCCGGCTGATGATGCTCAGCGCGCCGGCGCAGCAGGTGGGATTGCCGCCGTAGGTGGAGCCGTGGTGTCCGTGGCCCAGTACATTCTCAACCTTTTCACCCAGCATACAGGCGCCGATGGGCAGGCCGCCGCCAAGGCCCTTGGCGGTGGACACGATGTCCGGGGTGATGCCGTAGTGCATATAGGAGTAGAGCATACCGGTCCGGCCGTTGCCGGTTTGCACCTCGTCAATGATCAGGGGGATATCCTGCTCCTTCGCGATTTTTTCAGCCGCCGCGACAAATTCCCGGGTCAGGGGCAGCACGCCGCCCTCACCCTGAACGCATTCCAGCATGATGCCTGCGGCATTGTGCTCATATGCGGCCTTGGCCAGTGCCTCACAGTCGTTGGCGGGAACGTGAACGAAGCCGGGGGTCAGGGGATTGAAGTGCTGGTGGTAAACGTCCTGCCCGGTGGCGGAAAGGGCGGTGATGGTCCTGCCGTGGAAGCTGTTCACCAGGGTGATGATGGTGCAGCATTCGGGCCCCTTTTTCTCCGCGGAATATTTCCGCGCCGCCTTGATGGCACATTCGTTGGCCTCCGCGCCGGAGTTGCAGAAAAATACCTTTTTCAGTCCCGTCCGCTGGCACAGCAGCTTTGCCAGCCGTGCGCAGGGCTCGTTATAGTAAAGATTGGAGGAGTGCTGCAGCATTCCCAGCTGCTCCGTCACCGCTGCCACCCAGATGGGGTCCGACGCGCCGAAGCTGTTGACGCCGATTCCCGCGCCCATGTCGATGTATTCCTTGCCATCGGCATCGGTGAGGATGCAGCCCTTGCCGCTGACCAGCTGCACCGGGAAGCGGTTGTAGGTGCCGGCCACGTACTCTTTATCCATGGAAATAATACTGTCCATATTGATCGCCTTTCTCATTTCGGATTACAACATTATAGCCATCCCCATCGGGAAATGTCAAGTATGACAGAGCCTGGAGAAGAAACAGTTGATTTTCCAGCCGGTTGCCAATATAATAATATTTGAAATCATTATAGAAAGAAGAGATACAATGTACAATTATATGCTTGCCTTTGTCATCTGCGCTGTGGCCTACATTGCCGGCGAATACGTCAGCAATGCCACCAAAGCATGGGTCCCCTCTGTTTTCGTCACGGCTGCGCTGATGCTTGTGGGCTACTGGACCGTGATCCCCACCGATCTGGTTGCCGACAGCAACCTGATTCCCTTCGGCAGCTCCATCGCCATGTACCTGATCGTTACCCACATGGGCACCGTCATCAGCTTCCGGCAGCTGTTTGCCCAGTGGAAGACCATCGTGGTGTGCCTTGCCGGCCTGGCGGGCATGGCGGGCTTGGCCCTGCTCATCTGCCCGATGATGATCGGCCGTGAATTCGTTATCACCGGCGTTCCACCCCTCACCGGCGGTCTTGTGGCTGCAACCATCATGTCCGACGCAGCCAAGGAGAAGGGCCTTGCGGAGGCTGCCGTTTTCGCCATCTCCATGTACTGCATCCAGGGCTTCGCGGGCTATCCGCTGACCTCCATCTGCCTGAAGATCGAGGGCAAGAAGCTGCTGACCCAGTACCGCTCCGGCGCTCAGCTGACCGGTGAGACCGGCACCGTTGACGCGGTCAACGGCAAGCTGGAGGAGAAGCAGCCCAAGAGCAAGAAGCTCCTGCCCCCGCTGCCTGACAAGTGGAATTCCCAGGTGGTCATGCTGGGCAAGCTGGGCCTGGTCTGCTGGCTG
>CAZHEG010000037.1:0-7924 GCA_964531435.1 uncultured Oscillospiraceae bacterium
CCGCTTCCTTATCGCGCATGGTGTTGGTCTCCTTATCCTCCACCGCGTCCCACTTGTTGACCACGATGATGGCAGCCTTGCCCGCCTCATGCACCAGTCCGGCGATCTTGGTGTCCTGCTCCGTCACGCCCTCGTTGGCATCGATCAGGATCAGACAAACGTCCGCCCGCTCAATGGCGCTGATGGTACGCATATTGGAGTATTTTTCAATAATATCGTCCACCTTGCTCTTGCGGCGCATACCAGCCGTATCGATAAAGCAGTACTTGCCGGTCTCGTTTTCAAAGTAGGAGTCGATGGCGTCACGGGTGGTGCCCGCGATGTTGGACACGATGACCCGCTCCTCACCGAGGATGCGGTTTAAGAGGCTGCTCTTGCCCACATTGGGCTTTCCGACGATGGCGACCTTGATCACATCGTCGTCCTCTTCCTCCTCATTCTCCTGGGGGATGTTTTCCAGGACCCAGTCCAGCATATCGCCGGTGCCGTGACCGTGGACGGCAGAGGTCTCGAACAGGTCGCCGATGCCCAGGCAGTAGAACTCCAGGGCGTCGGGGTTCACATATCCGATGGAATCGCACTTGTTGACAGCAAGGCACACAGGCTTGCCGGACTTGCGCAGCATGGTCGCCACATCCTGGTCCGCGGCAGTCACGCCGGAGCGGACATCAGTGACCATGATGATGGCGTCGGCCAGCTCGATGCCGATCTCCGCCTGACGGCGCATGAACTTCAGCATATCATTTTCGGTGCCGGGCTCGATACCGCCGGTATCCACCAGGGAGAACCGCCGTCCGCACCACTCGCATTCGCCGTAGATTCGGTCACGGGTAACGCCGGGGGTATCCTCCACGATGGAGGTACGCTGACCCGTCAATTTATTAAACAGCATGGATTTGCCCACGTTGGGGCGGCCAACAATGGCCACCAAAGGCTTTGCCATGGAATCACTCCTCTCAAAAGGAAATACTTAACTTATTTATTATGGCACAAATTCAAAATGAAATCAACATCTTTGCACCGGGTTTACGGAAGTTTTACAAGTGGGAAGATTGCAGATCAGCATTTCATGGGTTTCGCTGAAATTACAAATTACAAATGACAAATTATAAATTATGGTGTCGCCTTTGGCGACGAATTTAAATCATTTCCGAAGGAAATACCTTAATTTGTAACTTGTAATTTATAATTATGAATTGGCGCGCCGGCGCAATATACTCCAATCCATCTTACCGATCCTACATAAGGAAAAAGAGGAACGCGGTTGCGTTCCTCTGTGTTTTTCCTGCCTTAGTCAGCCTTGGCAGCCAGAACCTGACGGCCATTGTAGGTACCGCAAGCCTTGCAAGCTCTGTGAGGAGCGACGACCTCACCGCACTTGGGGCAAACAGACACGCTGGGAGCGGACAGCTTCCAGTTGCCGCCACGGCGCTTATCGCGACGGGCCTTAGACACTTTACACTTAGGGACAGCCATGGATGACACCTCCTTGGTCAAACTGCTTTTTGCAGCATTCTTTTGGTCTTACTTATCGAGAAGCTGCTTCAAAGCAGCAAAACGGGGATCGAGCTCCTTCTGGCAGCTGCAACGTTCTGTGTTCAGGTTTTTGCCGCATCCGCAGCAAAGGCCCTTACAGTCCGGCTTGCACAGCAGCTTGGGATCAAAATTCAGCACGAAAACCGTACGAATAATGTCCTCCAAATCGGCGCTGTCTCCCTCCAGAGGGAATACCCACTCATCTTCGTTCTCTTCGTTGGCCATCTCCGTCACCAGAACCACATCGAGGGGGATGAGAATATCCTCATCGTATTCCATGGCGCAGCGGTCGCAAACGCCGTGGACAGTGGTTTTGATCTCGCCCTTCATCACCAGCACCCCGGCGGTGTTGCGCACCGTGCCGCTGGAAACGACGCCTTCGCTGACGGGATTGCACTGACCGTACCGAAGATCACTCAGATCCACACTGGCAGAGAACGGGACAGTCGCACCGGGACAGTCAATAATTTTTGAAAGCCCTAAGAGCATACTTTTCCCCCTCCTCGCAGTCATGCCTTGATATTATATAGGCAATCGTCGGATTTGTCAAACATTATTTTCTCTAAAATTTGAGATTTTTTGCATCCCTTCTTACAGCATCCTGTAAAGAAACCGGGGAAAAACCTTTTGCCCGTTGTTCTATCCCTGTCCCCCGGGACATAGCCTGTACAAAACCCATGAGGAGGATGACTATGGACAGTATTTATGCCCAGATCGCCGCCCGGACCGGCGGCAATATTTATGTAGGCGTGGTGGGTCCGGTCCGCACCGGCAAGTCCACCCTCATCAAGCGTGTGATGGAGCAGCTGGTGATTCCCGGCATTTCCGACCCCTTCCGGGCGGAGCGGGCCCGGGATGAACTGCCCCAGAGCGGTTCCGGCCGGACCATCATGACCTCCGAGCCGAAATTCGTCCCGGAGGAAGCGGAGGAGATCTCCCCCGACGGCACCGTGAAGCTGCGGGTGCGGATGATCGACTCCGTGGGCTACATGATCCCCGGAGCCGTTGGGGCCCAGGAGGACGGTGTCCCCCGGATGGTCACCACCCCCTGGTTCGACCACGAGATCCCCATGACCGACGCGGCGGAGCTGGGAACCAAAAAGGTGATGGAGGCGCACTGCTCCATCGGCCTGGTGGTCACCACCGACGGCACCGTCACCGATATCCCCCGTGGCGATTACATCGAGGCCGAGGCCCGGGCCATCCGGGATATGCAGGCCACCGGGAAGCCCTACCTTGTGGTCATCAACTCCCGCCACCCGGAGGGTTCCGACGCAAAGGCTGTTCACGCATACCTCTCGGACACCTTCGGTGTGGATGGCTACATCGCCGACTGCCAGTCCCTGACGGCGGAGGGCATCGGGAAGCTGCTCCAGAAGCTGCTCTACGCCTTCCCCATGGGGCAGCTGCGGATCTCCCTCCCCCGGTGGATGGACGCTCTGGAGCCCTCCCACCCGGTGAAGCGGAAGCTTTATGACAAGCTTCTTCACTGCGCCTGTGCCATCAATACCCTGGGCCAGGCGGAGCAGGAGCTGATGCCCCTGGCGGACGGCGACCCGGTGACGGACTGCTCATTGCGGGGCATCGACCTGGCATCCGGGGCGGTAGACTGCTCCCTCAGCTTCCCCGAGAGCCTGTTCTACGAGATCCTCAGCGCCCGGGCCGGAATGACCATCACCACCGACGCGGAGCTTCTCTCCCTGCTGACCCAGCTGAGCAGGATCAAGGCGGATTACGACAAGATCTCCGACGCCCTCTCCGCTGTCCGGGCCACCGGCTACGGCATCGTCATGCCCACCGCGGAGGAGATGACCCTGGAGCAGCCGGAGCTGCTGCGGAAGAACGGCTCCTTCGGCGTGAAGATGAAAGCGGGTGCCCCCTCCATCCACATGATCCGGGTGGACATCGACACCGAGATCTCCCCCATGGTGGGCGGCGAGCAGCAATCCCAGGATCTGATCTCCTACCTCACCGGGGAGGACCCCGACAAGCTGTGGGAGAGCAACATTTTCGGCAAATCCGTGTATGAGCTGATCCAGGAAGGCCTGAACGCCAAGGTGGTGCGACTGCCGGAGGATGTCCGCGCCAAATTCCGGGGCACCCTCAGCAAGATCGTCAACGAAGGTGCCACCGGACTGATCTGCCTGATCCTGTAAGGATGACGACGACATGGACGACGATATTTGACCCGCCTCATTTCTAAAAAACGACAGCCGGAAGGTTTTACACCCTCCGGCTGTTATTCATTATTCCCCTTCCGTTTCTTCCGGCAGGCACTTCCTGAGGTCAAACAGTGCCTTCATCAGGCAAATTCCGGCTATCAGATAGACCAGCGCCAACCCAATCGAAACGTACCCCCACATCTCGGAGATCCAGGGATAAAGGCACGAAATGATGGCAATGGCCGTCAGCATCAGGGTCTGCAAAGTCCTGTACCGCAGGAGCTTTTCGTCCTGTCCATACCCCTCCGGCTGATATTTGGCGGCAATGGAGGCCAGATTGGTGAGCAGCTGGAAATGGAAATACAGGTTCGCCAGGCTGATGATGATATCCGCAAACTGCCAGACACCGTCAAGGTCCATATCCATCCAGCTCATGACCCACTGGACGCCATGCCACAGGGCGAGAATAACCCCAAGGGTATGGAGCAGGGAAAGCTCCCGCTCTTCCTCCTTCAGCAGGCCGATCGCCGACAGAAAAAGGATGTATCCCACAAACGAGGGCAGAATGCTGACCGTATTGATGTTGATATTGAAGTAGAGGAAGAAGTAACCCCAGGCTGCCCTGGAGATGCCGCTGTACAGCTTTTGATGATCGGTCATTCCCCCACCTCCTGTAAACGCAGCTCCAGCTGTGCCGCGAGCACACCGTTGATGTACAGATCTGCCGCGTAGTATTCGGGAAGCTCTGCATCCTCTTCCGGGTCAAAGGTTCCTCCGCCGCCGAACAGCTCGACAGCAGGGCCCCAGCCCGGATTCATCTGCAGGCTGCTCCAGCGCTCTCCGCTGCTGCTTGAGCCGCCGGAGGATCCGCTTGGCATCTTCAGGTGATCGGGCCGGGTCTCTCCGGCATATACCGGGGCGACGGAAAGCCCCAGCGACCCGATCTGATCCCGGTCCTGCGCCGTTCCCAGATGGGTCAGCGTCCCCGTCTGGACCATAGCGGCATCCGTAAAGCGGGCATTCGGCTTTGGCGTTGTGTCGAAGTAGGAGGTGGTGTATCCAAACAGCGGGCTGCTGTTCTGCTGAACCGAGCTGTCCACCGTGTAGACCGTTTGGGCCTTGATATCCGCGCGAAGCTCCGCGGCAGTCCCGGAATAGACCACACCGGGAAGCTCCACACAGCCCCAGCTCAGGCTCTGGCGCACCGCCTCGACGTAACGGAAGGCTTCCTGGGGGATCGCGACCCACCGCCCGTTTTCCTTTTCCACCCGAAGATCTTGCACCGCAAGGTACATTTTCCCAAGCTCCGCTTCTCCCTCCGTGGGGGCCGTCAGCTTGATCACCAAAAGCCCTTCAAAGGCATTTTTACCGCACGCATTCAGGTTGTAGATGTAATATCCGCTTTGGGTATCCGCCCACCCATCCAGGCCGCAGTCCCAGTACGGGAAGGTGCCCGCCTTTTCTTTTTCCTGGATCTCCGTGATGATCTCTTCCTGCATCCCTTCCGGGGCGCACATCGCTCTGTAAAATCCGTTTTGATCCAGTACCGCCTTCGCGTAGGTGTCAAAAGCACCTGCCGGGGTGGTGCAGGGGGTGCTCCTTGCCGACGCGAAGGACAACCATACGGAATCATTCGAATCATATACTGCCGATGCCTGTACGCCCGCAGCCAGGGAAACGGCAAGCAGGATCAGGGCACAGACCGACACCAATTCCATCCCAACCGGATACTTTTTGAACCGCGCGATGGTTTCGATTCGCTGGCGGATATTGCCGCCGCCATTGTTGATGCAGGTGCTTCCGGGGGTTTTCGCGAAGCGGTCATTTGCCATAGACAGCAGAATCCTTCCGTAATCTCTGCGTTCCTCTCCTTCAAGCTGCTCCAGCACGTGCTGGTCGCACCGGGCCTCCATATCGTTGATCGCCTGGTTCGCGCAGTAGACCACAAGGGGATTGCACCAATGCAGGCATCTCAAAAAGCATATTACCACGCTCCAGAGGGTATCCCTGTACTTCATGTGCAGCAGCTCATGGAGGATCACCTTGTCATCGATATCGCTGTCCGCGGGCAGCACCAATACCGGCCGGAGGATTCCGCATACGAAGGCACTGGGCAGTCCGGGAACGGCGGTCACCCGCCTGACCCCGACCTTCTGCTCCGCGGCAATTCTCTGAATCCGTTCCGTCAGCCCGTCACACGGCGCAATGCCCTTTCGTAGCACCAAACGAAGCCGAATGTAGGATACCAGGTATTTTATAATGTGGACGATGATGCCAAGAATGTATCCGGCAAAGATCCACTCCCCAACCGTTTTCGGCATAGCAGTCAGGATGGGAATGGGAAAAAGGACCTGTGTGACGGAATAATCTCCGGCCCGGGTTTTGATCATCTCAACCACCAGCTGCCAGTGGAATAATGCGTACCGTCCGTTTGATCCCGCGTTCATTAGCATCATGAGCCCCAGGACACCCCAAACGGCAAAATGCCACTTGGGCGGGAGCTTATCCTTAAATAACGCCTTGATCACCAGCAGCAAGGCAGCCACGCCGGAGACCGTAAGTGTTTGGAGGAGAAATCCCCAGATATCAAACATACTTACACCTCCATATCATCCAGCAGCCTGCGCAGACGTTCCCTTTCCTCCGGAGAGATCGGCTCCTCCTTCAAAAAAGCTGCGATCAGGTCCCCCGCGGAGCCGCTGTAAACCCGGTGAAGAAAGCTCCGGCGTTCCTGCTGCTGGCAGCTTTCACGGTCCAGTGTGGCATGGTAAACATGGGGATAGGTTTCCTTGTCGATCCGCACCAGCCCCTTCCCTTCCATCCGGGTCAGATAGGTCAGCACCGTGTTGCGGCTCCAGCCGGTATTTTCAAACAGCTCATTCACCAGCACACCCAGCTCCGCGCCGCCGGTTTCCCAGAGGGCATTCAGCACCGTCCACTCCCGTTCGGATAGCTTCATATCCGCACCTCCTACACTTGTAGTATCTATGTATATACTACACTTGTAGGAACTCTTTGTCAACATTTTTTTGCGGCAGCACCCAAGAATATTCCGTTTTGGGAGCAGGTCTTTCCTTTTTCCCCTTTACCCGCAGGAATTCTTGTGATAAAATACCAGATATTGCTTACACTACAAGACAGGTGATACCAATGAAACTTCCAAATTTGAATGACCGGCGGTGGCCCTATCTTCTGATGTCCTTCGCCGCGCCCTGCGGCAGCATGCTGCTTCTGATGCTGGTTGCGGGCTATACCCCCTTCGGCAACCGCTCCATGCTGTACTCCGATATGTGGCACCAGTACTATCCCTTCTTCCGGGCCTTCCGCCGGGCACTGCTCAGCGGCGACAGCCTGCTATACAACTGGAGCATCGGCATGGGCGTGGATTTCCTGGGCCTTGTTTCCTATTACCTTGCCTCTCCCCTGAACCTTCTCAGCATTCTGCTGCCGGAGGGGTGGATGCAGGGCTATTTCGGTCTGCTGGTGCCCATCAAGCTGGGCTGTGCCGGACTGTTCTTCGCCATTTTCCTGGAGAAAACCTTCGGCAAGCGGGACCTTTCCCTGCCCCTGTTTGGCTGGTTCTACGCCATGTGCGCCTGGGCTCTGGGCTACCAGTGGAACGTCATGTGGCTGGACACCTTCGCCCTGCTGCCCCTGGTGGTGCTGGGCACCGTCTCCCTGCTGCGGGACCGGAAGTTCATTCTCTACACCGTCACCCTGTTCCTGTCCATTTTCGCCAACTATTATATTGGCTTCTTCACCTGCATTTTCGTTTTCCTGGTTTTCGTCTGCTACCAGATCTGCTGCTGCAAGAGCATCACCCGGTTCTTCTCTGACCTGCTTCGGATCGCGGTATTCTCTATCCTCGCCATCGGCATGACCGCTATTTTGGAGCTGCCCGCCCTGGCGGCGCTCCAGAGCACCCAGTCCAGCGTCAACAGCTTCCCCGAGGGCTTCTCCCTGAACATCGTCAGCTCTGATCTGTGCGTGGAGGCCAAGGAGGCCTGGGCCGCCTACACCGCCGCCAAGGAGGCGGGAGAGGATGGCACCCTCAGCCTGCTGTGGACCGCCCTGAAGGCTTCCGTCCCCCCCATTATGGACGGCATGGCCCAGATCGCCGGCAACATGAGCGGCGGCCTGGAGCCCAGCTTCAAGGAGGGCCTGCCCAACCTCTACTGCGGTGTGGGCACCATTATCCTGGCATTTTTGTACCTTCTTTCCGAGGA
>CAZHEG010000038.1:0-7770 GCA_964531435.1 uncultured Oscillospiraceae bacterium
TAGCCCCGCATCATGGCGTAGATCAGGCCGGAGGCAAAGGCATCGCCGCCGCCCACGCGGTCAAGGATGTTGAAGGTGAAGAGCTTGCTTTCAAAGGTGTGGCCCTGGTACCACATGTAGGCCTTCAGGGAATTGGAAGAACCGGAGTGGGCATAGCGCACATGGCGGGCGATGCACCTGATGTTGGGATAGCGCTCGATGAAGTGCTGGAACACCTCGTCCTGCTCCTCGTAGCTGGGCTGCAGGGGGATGCCGTCCTTCCAGTCGCCCTTGGAGTGATCATTTTCGTCCTTCCACAGGTGGTAGGGTTCAATGCCCAGCAGGACATCCACGTAAGGCAGGCACTGTGTGCAGTAATCCCGGGCTTCCTCCCAGGTCCACAGCTTGCTGCGGAAGTTGCCGTCGAAGCTGGTGACCAGGCCCATTTCCTTGGCGGTCTTGAGGCAGTCCAGAATGAAATCGGCGCAGCCCTGGTTCAGCGCCGGGGTGATGCCGGAAACGTGGAGCCAGGTGAAGCCCTGCAGCAGGGCGGGGACGTCCACCTTGCTCAGGTCGTACTCGGTGATGGCGGAGTGCTTGCGGTCATAGGTGACCTTGCTGGCGCGGATGCCGTAGCCGGTCTCCAGATAGTAGGTGCCCAGGCGGTGGGAGGGGGTCTCCTCAGGGGTGGACAGGATGACGGGGGTGCAGTGGACGTCGTTGCTGCGCAGCATACGGATGGCGCTCTTGCCGATGGAGTTGTTGGGAACGACGGAGAAGAAGGTGGAGTCGATGCCCAGGTTCGCCAGGGACAGGGCGATGTTGGCCTCACTGCCGCCGTAGGTGACCTCGAAATTGTTGGCCATGCGGATCTTTTCGTAGTTGGGGGGCGTGAGCCGGAGCATGATCTCGCCAATGGTGATGAAGCGGTGGTTGCTCTTGGAATTGGTGAGCAGGGGATTGTGGTGTTCCATAATGTGCCTCCTTTATGCTGATGAGCTTATTATAGCGCAGCCAATGGTGAAATTCAATGGAAAACAGAAAAAATTTAGAAACAATTTGGACAATGTGACGATTGTTTTCTTGGGAAGCTGCAGGGAAGAGCCCTGATAGTGAACTTTTTCGACCTCCCGGGCATAGATTAGCCCGGGAGGTTTTGCTGTATGTATGATTTTCTGATCACGTTTCGGTCTGTGACCTATGCCCAGCGGGGCGAAAAGGTGCTGCGGGGGTCGGGGATCGACTGTCTGCTCCGCAGAACGCCCCGGGAGCTTTCCAGCCGGGGCTGCGGCTACTGCCTGGCGGTCCGGGGGCGGGATGCAATGGCTGCCGCGGCGCTGCTGCGGGAAAACGGTGTGGACTATGGAAAGGTATACGGCCCCGGTCCTCAGGGGAGAATGGAGGAGAGGACGGTATGATCTATCTGGACCATGGGGCCACATCCTACCCAAAGCCCAGGCAGGTCCGGCGGGCGGTGCAGTGGTCCATGGATCGCACCGCCAATCCCGGGCGCAGCGCCCATGCCCTTTCGGAGAATGCCGCCCGGACGGTATACGCCTGCCGGGAGCTGGCGGCGGAGCTGTTCGACTGCGCGCCGGAGCAGGTGGTCATGACCTCCGGCTGCACCCATGGGCTGAATATCGCCATCCGCTCCCTGGTGAAGCCTGGGGACCGGGTGGTGGTATCCGGCTTTGAGCACAACGCGGTGACCCGCCCCCTGCATCTGGTGGGGGCGGAGCCGGCTGTGGCGGGGCGGCGGCTCTTTGACTGGGAGGACACCCTGACCCATTTTGAGGACGAACTGAAGAAGGGCGCTGCAGCGGCGGTATTCACCCATGTGTCCAATGTATTCGGCTATATCCTGCCGGTGGAGGAAATGGCGGGGCTTTGCCGGCAGTATGGGGTGCCCTTCATCCTGGACGCGGCCCAGAGCGCGGGGAGCCTGGATGTGAAGCTGGGTGCTCTGGGGGCGGATTTTATCGCCATGCCGGGGCACAAGGGGCTGCTGGGGCCCATGGGCACCGGGCTGCTGCTGTGCGCCGGGGATGCCCAGCCCCTGATGGCCGGCGGCACGGGGAGCAACTCCGTGGAGCAGCAGATGCCGGAGGCTTTGCCGGAGCGGCTGGAAGCGGGGACGGTGAATGTGCCGGGCATCGCGGGCCTGGCGGCGGGACTGCGGTGCGTCCGCGGCATGGGGACGGATAATATTTTCCGCCGGGAGCAGCGCTGCGCCGCCCAATGCGCTGCCCGCCTGGGGAAAATGGGCTATCAGGTATTCGCCGGAGCCCATCAGGCGGGAACGGTATCCTTCGTGGCGGAGGACAGCGAGGAGACTGCCCGGTATCTTGCCCAGCGGGGGGTAGCCGTCCGGGGCGGGCTCCACTGCGCGCCCCTGGCCCATGAAAGTGCCGGAACCTTGGGGACGGGAACGGTGCGGGTCAGCTTCGGACATGACGCTGCAATGCAGCAGGTGGAAGGGCTGCTTCAGGCCCTGAAAGGGGAATTTCCAAAAAAATCTTTCACATAACTATTGCCATCCTTGACGTAATCCGCTATAATAGAACGGATAATAGGCTTGTTATACGGTCTGCACAAAAGCGAAGGCCGAAAGGATATTAAAGAGGAGATGGCAATATGGAAGCCATACAGGAATTTTTTCAACTGATCGCCGGAATGAAGCTGACAGACTATCTGGATATCGCGATCGTTGCATTTTTAATATACCGCTTTATCCCCATGCTGCGCTCCACAAATTCCATGCGGGTCGCCGGGGCGATCGTCGCGATCATCGTCATTTCCTGGGTGACGGAGGTGGTGAAGCTCAATTCCCTGAGCTTCATCCTGAACCAGTTCATGCAGGTCGGGCTGATCGCCATCGTTATCCTGTTCCAGCCGGAGCTTCGCCGGATGCTGGATCATGTGAGCAGCGTCCGGTTGGAGAAGTTCTTCACCGGTGACAAGGGCGGACAGGATATGAAGCCCGTCATTACCCAGACCGTGGCTGCCTGCGAGGTCATGAGCCGCCAGAAGATCGGCGCCCTCATCGTTTTCGCCCGGGAGAGCCGCATGGATGAATATTTCAAGACCGGCACCCTGATCGACGGTCAGGTGTCGGAGCAGCTGCTGCGCAATATTTTCTTCCCCAAGGCCGCCCTTCACGACGGTGCCATGATCATCCTGGATGGTAAGGTGGCGGCGGCGGGCTGTGTGCTGCCCCTGTCCGAGAGCAACCGGCTCAGCGCGGACCTGGGTACCCGGCACCGTGCCGGCGTGGGCATGAGCGAAGCCACCGACGCGGTGGTGGTCATCGTGTCCGAGGAGACCGGCACCATTTCCGTGGCGGTGGGCGGTATGCTCAAGCGCCACCTGGCCCCCCAGACCCTGGAGCGGCTGCTGATCAATGAACTGTGCCCTGCGGAGCAGCAGGAGAATGAGAATCCCATGCTGCGCCTGCGGCAGAAGCTGCAGAAGAAGGACAAGGAGGACCGCAAATGAAGCGCAAGGTTTTGTATGCACTGATCTCGGTGCTGATCGCCTTTGGCATTTGGGTCTACGTGGTCACGGTGGTGAGCCCGGAGTCCGAGGGTACCTTCTATAACATCCCCGTTGTGCTGACCAATGAGTCGGTGATGCAGGGGAAGGGACTGATGGTGGTTTCCGACGAAACTCCCACGGTGACACTGCAGCTCAAGGGCAACCGCGCCGACCTGATTGGATTGAAAAATTCCGATATCACCGTCACCGCGGACCTGTCCAAGATCAATGGCTCCGGCGAGCAGAAGCTGAGCTACAATGTTGACTTTACCGGCAATCCCAATGCCTTTGAGGTTGTGAGCCAGACCCCCGGACAGATCACCCTGCTGATCGCCGAGTGGGCCACCAAGGATGTGCCCGTTCAGGTGACCTTCACCGGCAGCCTGGACCTGGACTATATCGCCTACGAGGATGAGCTGACCCTGAGCTCCGAGAATGTGACCCTCACCGGCCCCAAGGAAGTGGTGGATCAGATCACCCAGGCGAAGGTGGAAGTCAGTCTGGACGGCCGGGTGGAATCTGTGGACGAAAGCTACCGCTACACCCTTTGCGATGAAAACGGCGATCCTGTGGACGCTGCTTCCATCACCACCAACCTGGCGGAGGTCACGGTGGGCCTGAAGATCCAGCGGGTCAAGCAGATCCAGCTGCTGCTGGATATCGCCTATGGCGGCGGCGCAACGGCTGAGAATACCCTCATCGTTCTGGACCAGCAGACCATCAAGGTCTCCGGCAGCGACAAGGTGCTGGACGGCTTTGACAGCCTGGTCATCGGCTCCATCGACCTGCAGGAGGTGCTGGAGGATACCGTGCTCACCTTCCCGGTGGAGCTGCCGGAGGGCGTTGAAAACCTGAGCGGCGTGACCGAGGTCAGCGCGGAGGTCACATTTGACGGCCTTGTGGTGAAGACCATCGGCGTCACCAGGATCATTGTCACCGGCCTGCCCGCTGGCATGAGCTATGATATCGGAACCAAGAAGGTGGAGGTTACCCTCCGCGGTCCTGAGGCCATGATGGAAGCACTGACTGCCGACTATATCTCTCTGCTGGTGGACATCTCCGGCGGACAGCTGGGCGACAGCCTGTATAAGACCCGGATCATGGTGGATGAGGGCAATTTCGCGCAGGTCGGTGTGATCGGCAATTACATGGTGCTGGTGACCCTGACGGAAGCGGCTGAGGAGACCCAGAATGGAACAGAAGGCTAAGGTACGCACCGTCCGTGATGACGGTACTGCCCAGGTGGTGGTGATCCGGGAGAGCGCCTGCTCCGGCGACTGCCACAAATGCTCCGGCTGCGGCGCAGCCAAGGAAACCATCGTATTCGACGCGGTGAACGCCATCGGGGCAGCCCCCGGCGACGTGGTCACCGTCACAAGCGAGACCGGACCGGTGCTGGCCGGTGCCGCGGTGCTGTATATGGTGCCGCTGGTGCTGTTTTTCCTGGGCTACTTCCTGGGAGATCTGGCCGGTCTTGGCGGCCTGGGCGGCGGTGCCGGATTTGTCCTCGGCATCCTTCTGGCTGCTGTCTATGACCGCAAGGTGACAAGCCGAAAGAAAACAGAATATACCATTACGGGCTACCCCGCCGGAAGAGGGCAGGGTTCCCATACAAAAGGGGATCAGATAAGTTGATTAAGAGTATGACCGGATATGGCCGCGCCGTGGAAACGGTGAACGGCCGGGAATTTACGGTGGAGCTTCGCTCCGTCAACAACCGCTATCTGGACTGCACGGTAAAACTGCCCAGATCCGTTACCTTTGCCGAAGAGGCAGTGAAGCAGGCTGTGAAGGCCAGTGTGTCCCGGGGCAAGGTGGATGTGTTCATCTCCATCCGCTCTGAGTCCGCCGCGGATACCGCCATCACCCTGAACAAGGCAGTGCTGGAGGGCTACCTCGCCGCTATGCACCAAATGGTGGACGAGTGTGGCGTACGGGACGATATCAGCGTTTCCGTGGTGTCCCGCCTGCCTGACGTATTCACGGTAGAAAAGCCCCAGGTGGACGAGGATGCCCTGAAGGCCGACCTGATGAGCGTGGTGGACAAGGCGCTGAAGAGCTATGATGCCATGCGCAGCCGGGAGGGCGAGGCCCTGGATGCGGACCTGCGCAGCCGTGGAAATACCATTCTGGAGCTGGTTTCCCAGGTGGAGAAGGGCAATGCTCAGACCGTGGTGGATTACCGGGCCCGGCTGGAGGCCAAGCTGAAGGAGGTCCTTCAGAACACCGCCATTGACGAGAGCCGGATCCTGACGGAGGCTGCCATCTTCGCCGACAAGGTCGCGGTGGACGAGGAGACCGTCCGCCTGCGCAGCCATCTGGACCAGATGAACACCATGCTGACCACCGGCGGCGCCGTTGGCCGGAAGCTGGATTTCCTGCTGCAGGAAATGAACCGGGAGACCAATACCATCGGCTCCAAGTGCACCGATGTGCGGCTGGCCCGCATCGTGGTGGACATCAAGGCGGAGCTGGAGAAGATTCGGGAGCAGACCCAGAACATTGAATGACGGGAGGCACCTATGAAGCTGATCAACATCGGTTTTGGCAGCCTGATCGCCGCCGGGCGGCTCCTGGCAGTGGTCAGTCCTGATTCTGCCCCGGTCAAGCGTGTGGTGCAGGAAGCCCGTGACCGTGGCATGCTGATCGACGCGTCCTACGGTCACAAGACCAAATCGGTGCTTCTGATGGACACGGACCATGTCATACTTTCCGCGGCGGAGCCTGAGCTGATCGCAAAGCGAATGGAAGAAGCCGCTGAATAAAATCGGAGGTTAAGGAATGAGAGAGGGAAAACTGTTCATTATTTCCGGTGCATCCGGTGTAGGCAAAAGTACCGTACTTAAACTGGTCATGGATGCACGGAAGGACCTGAAGTTTTCTGTGTCTGCCACCACCCGCCAGCCCAGACCCGGCGAGGAGCACGGTGTGCAGTACTACTTCGTCACCACAGAGCAGTTCAAGGAAATGATCCACAATGGCGAGTTCCTGGAGCATGATGCCCACATGGGCAACCTCTACGGAACGCCCCGGTTCCAGGTGGAGGAAAAACTGAAGGAAGGCCATGTGCTGCTGGACATCGAGCCCAACGGCGCCTTCAACGTCAAGGCCAAGTGGCCCGAGGCAAAGCTGATCTTTATCGCACCTCCCACCATGGAGGAGCTGGAGCGCCGCCTGCGGGGACGGGGAGACACCCCGGAGGAGCAGGTGCAGCTGCGGCTGAAGCGCGCCACCTGGGAAATGTCCCAAAAGGACAAATATGATCTGATCGTAAATAACGACATAGCCGAAAGCTGTGCCGGGAAAATATTGAATTTCATCGCGGAAAACGCGGATGAATAATTTTGGAGGAACAAAAAATGCTTTACCCCCCTGTTGCTGATCTTTTGAAGAATGTTGAGAGCCGTTACCTGCTGGTGAACGTGGTGGCACACCGCGCCCGCCAGATCTCTGCTGAGGCTGAGGAGTTCCATGAGGAGCTGCCCGCAAAGCCTGTTACCATGGCCATTCAGGAAGTGGCTGACGGCAAGCTGGATGCGTCCCTGAAGGACAAGTATATGAACTAATTTTGAGAGGAAGTGGGGCTATGGTCGCAAAGATCGCTGTTTCGGCGGCTACTTTTGCCATCGATAAGCCCTATTCCTATCTGGTCCCGGAGGGAATGGAGCTGGTGCCCGGCATGCGGGTCTCGGTTCCTTTCGGACGGGGCAACCGGCGGACGGAGGGAATCGTGCTGGCGGTGGAGGACACCGCCGGGCAGGATCTGAAGGCCGTCGAACAGGTCCTCGATGCCGCCCCGATGCTCAGCGACCATCTGCTGCGGCTGGCAGCCTTCGTCCGGGAGCGGTACTTCTGTACCTTTTACGATGCCACACGGGCGGTGCTTCCCGCCGGCCTTTGGTTTCGGGGTACCGACCGCTACCGCCTGACGGAGGATCAAAGCTGGCAGGAAAAGACCATCCGGCAGAAGGATGCCCGGGCCATTCTGGAATTCATCCGGGATTGCGGCGGCAGCACCACCGGAAAGGCGATCGCAGGCGTTATCGAAAACGAAGAGGACCGCACCGCCGCGCTGAAATACCTGGTTCGGAAGAAATGGCTGGTGGACGAAACGGATTATGCCCGGCAAACGGGGGATAAGACGGAGAAGATCGCCACCCTTTCCGCCCCGGTGGAGGAGGTCATGGACTACGCCGCCAAATGCCTGCGGGCTCCTGCGCAGAAGGCTGTGCTGGAGCTGCTGTGCAGCTTGGGAAC
>CAZHEG010000039.1:0-7670 GCA_964531435.1 uncultured Oscillospiraceae bacterium
TGTGGAGCTGCAGAAGAGCAATATTCTGCTCATAGGCCCCACCGGCTCCGGCAAGACCCTGTTTGCCCAGACTCTGGCTAAGATTTTGCACGTTCCCTTCGCCATCGCCGATGCCACCACCCTGACGGAGGCTGGCTATGTGGGTGATGACGTGGAGAACATTCTGCTGCGCCTGCTGCAGGCTGCGGAGTTTGATGTGGATCTTGCGGAGCATGGCATCATTTACATTGATGAGATGGATAAGATCGCCCGCAAGAGCGAGAATACCTCCATCACCCGTGACGTTTCCGGCGAGGGTGTCCAGCAGGCACTGCTGAAGATCCTGGAAGGCACGGTTGCCAGCGTTCCTCCCCAGGGCGGACGCAAGCATCCCCAGCAGGAGATGATCCAGATCAACACCGCCAATATCCTCTTCATCTGCGGCGGTGCCTTTGACGGTCTGGACAAGATCATCGAATCCCGCACCGAGAAGTCCAGTATCGGCTTTGGCGCAAAAATCGAGAGCCGCCAGAACCGGGATGTGGGCAAATTGCTCGCCCAGGTGGAGCCGGATGACCTGCTGAAATTCGGTATCATTCCCGAGCTGGTGGGCCGTATGCCGGTGATCACCTGCCTGCAGAGCCTGACCCAGGAGGACCTTGTCCGAATCCTGGTGGAGCCGAAGAATGCTTTGACCAAGCAGTACCACAAGCTCCTGGAGCTGGATAATGTGGAGCTGGAGATCAGCAGCGAGGCTTTGAACGCGGTTGCGAAAAAGGCGCTTGACCGCAAGATCGGTGCAAGAGGCCTGCGCAGCGTAATGGAGGGCATGATGACCAAGATCATGTTCGCCATCCCTTCGGACCTTTCTATCCGCAAGGTCATCATCACGCCGGAGTGCGTGGACGGTGCCGAGCCGAAGATCGTCCGCGATCCGTCCAATCCCAGAAGATTGCCGGAAGCAATGAACTAAATGGGTATGGAAGGGGGTAAAATTTTACCCCCTTCTTATGCTTTTGAAAGGAGCGATCCTTATGAGTGAGACAATAACTGCCGGACGTCTGCCGGTTTTAGCCCTCCGGGGGCTTACTGTATTCCCGGATCAGACCGTCCATTTTGAAGTGGGCCGTAAAAAAAGCGTCCTTGCGCTGGAAGAAGCCATGAAGAAGGATCAGAACCTGCTTCTGATTCCCCAGAAGGATATCAGCGTGGATGATCCTGGCCTGGATGATCTGCTTGCCGTTGGAACCGTGGCAAGGGTCAAGCAGATTCTGCGCCCCCAGGGGGAGACCATACGCGTTCTGGTTACCGGCATCTGCCGTGCCCGAATCCGGGAGCTGGATCAGAATGATCCGTACCTTGCGGGTATGGTGGTCGCCATTCCTGAAACGGAGCTTGCTGATACTGTCCGGGCCCGTGCCCTGCGGCGGGAAGCAACGAGCCTTTACGCCACCTATCTGGAACAGTCCGAATATCCGGCCCAGGCCGTCCAGCTTCGGCTGATCACCTCCGATGATACTGGATTTGTCGCCGACTGCATCGCCCAGAACTCGGGCTTTGACTTTAATGACAAGGTTCGTCTGCTTTCCCAGATGAACCCGGTTAAGCGGCTGGAAATGGTCGTCCGCCTGCTGCGGCAGGAGGTGGAGATCCTTCATATTGAGAATGATATCCAGCAGAAAACCAGGGCCAATATGGACCGGGCGCAGAAGGATTACTATCTGCGGGAGCAGCTGAAGGTCATCCACGAGGAGCTGGGGGATGACGATGAAAGCGAATTTGCCCGCCTGGAAGACCGGATCTATACCACCCTGACCGACGAAGCAAGCCGGGAAAAGGTGCTGAAGGATCTGCAGCGGCTGAGAAAGCAGCCCTTTGGCTCTTCCGAGGGCGCTGTGCTGCGCAATTATATCGACACCGTTTTGGAGCTTCCCTGGAACACCGCCACCAAGGAGCGAATCGACGTGGAAGCTGCCAGAAAGATCCTGGAAAAGGATCATTTTGGCCTGGAAAAGGTGAAAGAGCGGATTTTGGAGAGCATTGCCGTGCGGCAGATGGCCCCCAATATGCCGCCCCAGATCATCTGTCTGGTGGGCCCTCCCGGTGTTGGTAAAACCTCCATTGCCTATTCCATCGCACGGAGCCTGAACCGGAAGCTTTCCCGTGTCGCCCTGGGCGGCGTCCACGATGAAGCGGACATTCGGGGCCACCGGAAAACCTATGTGGGGGCCATGCCCGGACGGATCGTCAGCGCCCTGATCCAGGCCGGATCCAGAAATCCCGTGCTGCTGCTGGACGAGATCGACAAGATGGGCTCCGACTACCGCGGGGATCCCAGCGCCGCACTGCTGGAGGTGCTTGATTCTGAGCAGAACAAGACCTACCGTGACCATTATCTGGAAATTCCCTTCGATTTGAGCGATGTGCTGTTTATCACCACCGCCAATACCCTTGATACCGTGCCCCGGCCCCTGCTGGACCGCATGGAGGTCATTGAGCTTTCCTCCTACACCGATGAAGAAAAGCTGATGATCGCCAAGAACCACCTGATCCCCAAGCAGCTGCACAAGCATGGCTTGAAGAAGAGCCAGCTTCGCATCACGGATGAAGCGGTTCGGGAGATCATCACCTGCTACACCCGGGAGTCCGGCGTGCGCAGCCTGGAGCGTTCTATCGCCGAGGTCTGCCGCAAGGCGGATATGCTCCTGCTGAAAGCAGAAGTCAAAAGGGTCACCGTCACCGGTTCCAATATTACGGATTTCCTGGGCGTTCGCAGGTTCCTGCCGGACCGTCTGCCCGGTGGTGACCAGGTGGGTCTGGTCACCGGCCTTGCATGGACATCCGTGGGCGGCGAGGTGCTGGAGGTTGAAGTCAATGTGATGGACGGCACCGGAAAGCTGGAGCTCACCGGAAACCTGGGCGATGTGATGAAGGAATCCGTTCACGCCGCCATGAGCTATATCCGTGCCAATGCGGCGAAGCTGGGGGTTGCGGCTGATTTCTATAAGACCAAGGATATCCACGTCCATTTCCCCGAGGGTGCCGTGCCAAAGGATGGCCCCTCCGCCGGCGTGACCGTTTGCACCGCCATGGTATCCGCCCTGACCGGGACGACTGTTCGCTGCGACGTTGCAATGACCGGAGAGATCTCCATCCGTGGCCGGGTGCTTCCCATCGGCGGCCTGAAGGAGAAAACCATGGCAGCCCTGCGGCATGGTATTCATACGGTCATCATCCCTAAGGCCAATGAAAAGGACCTGGCTGAGATCGACCAGACCGTCCGCCGTGCCCTGAATTTTGTCACCGCCGAAACCGTGGATACCGTTCTGGAAACCGCCCTGAACCGCAGGTCAGAGGCTGCTGCCCCGGTACTTCCGGTAACAGCCAATAACCGCCGCAGCCAGCTTCGGCAATGAGGTAAACATATGAATTTTCAAAAAGTAGAGTTTCTGATCTCCGCCGCGTCCCCCAAGGATTTCCCGAAAAACCGGCTCCCGGAGATCGCCTTTGCCGGTAAGTCCAATGTGGGAAAGTCTTCCGTGATCAACCGCCTGCTGCAGCGAAAAAATTTTGCCCGGGTAGGCGAGAAGCCCGGCAAGACCGTCCATGTGAATTACTTCACCGTGGATAACCGCTGCTATTTGGTGGATCTTCCCGGCTATGGCTTTGCAAAGGTCAGTGCCGCGGAGAAGGAGCGTTGGAGCAAGCTGATGGAGGATTATTTTGCCGCGAACCGGATCGATCTTGGCATCCTCATTGTGGATTACCGCCATCCTCCCACGAATAATGACATCACCATGGCCCAGTGGTTCATTCAAAGCGGCTGCCCCTTCGCGGTGGTTGCAAACAAGATGGACAAGCTGAAAAAGAGCGAGCTGGAGCCGAACCTGGCGACCATCCGTGAGGATCTGGAGCTTCCTGAGGGAACGCCCATCATTCCCTTTTCCGCGGAAAAGGGAAACGGCCGTGACGAGCTGGTCAAACTTGTCTTGTCCGCCGTCCATGAATAATTTTAGACCCACAGCTTTCCCGGGCTGTGGGTCTGGTTTTTAATAGATAATTTATAGAAAATTAAAGATACATTTTCCAAAATTGTGGTACAATATGGGAAATGGGGGTGATACCGTGACCGAAAAACAGCGTAAAATCGTGTGGCTTGCAGCCGTTATCATATTTGTTTTGTTCTGCGCCCTGGTTGGCTGGTTCGTGGGCGTCCCCATGGTGCGCCTGGCGGAGGAGCCGGAGGCGTTTCGGTCATGGGTGGATTCTGCCGGTGTATGGGGCAGATTGCTGTTTGTCGGCATGGTTGTGCTGCAGGTGGTGGTTGCCTTCATCCCGGGTGAGCCCATTGAGCTGGCGGCGGGCTATGCCTTCGGCTTCTGGGAGGGATCACTGCTGACATTGGCGGGATTTCTCATCGGCAGCTGGCTGGTTTATGCCCTGGTGAAGCGGTTCGGCGTGAAGCTTGTGGAGGTTTTCTTCCCAAAGAACCGCCTTTCGGAGCTGAGTGTTCTGAAAAATCCGAAAAAGACCAAGATCGTTGCCTTTGTCCTGATGCTCATTCCCGGCACGCCCAAGGATTTTCTCAACTATTTCGCGGGACTGACCCACCTGACCGCTTTGGAATGGCTGGTCATCGTCGCGGTAGCCCGGATCCCTTCGCTGATTACCTCTACCATTACGGGAGCGGCGGCAGGGGAGCAGCACTATCTTCTCTCCGGCATTATGCTTGCAGTGACCCTGATCATCAGCGGTCTGGGCGTTCTGTACTACCGGCGGATCACCCGGCAGGAAAATAATTAAGATTCCCCATCCGGGGAGCAACAAAAAGAGGAAGCCACAGGCTTCCTCTTTATATTTTAGGCATTCTTGGCCTGCTTCAGTGCACAGGCGAGCTGGTCGGGGCAGGAGGTGTTCTTCATGCCGCAGGTGGTACCCTCAATGCGGGAGATGACATCGTCGATATCCATACCTTCCACCAGGGAGGCGATACCCTTCAGATTGCCGTTGCAGCCGCCGATGAACTGAACGTTATGGACCTTACCCTCTTCGACCTCAAAGAGAATCTCACGGGAGCAGGTGCCGCTGGTCTTATAAGAATAATGCATTGCAAATACATCCTTTCATTAGAGTGTGAACATTATACGACATTTTAATCATCGTTTCAAGAGGGAATTATCGTGACCGGATTGGTTATCCTATGAAAAAAGGAGGTATTTTCAATGGAAAATCAGCAGATCAATGACCAGGAACTGGAAAAGATCGTGGAGCTGGGGGCCGTTTCATCGGATACGCCAAAGGGAAAGATCTATACCCTGACCATCATCGGCCAGGTGGAGGGCCATCAGGTGGCCCCGGAAAATGTTAAAACCACGAAATACGAGCACGTTCTTCCCTTGCTTGCCGGTCTGGAAGAGAGCGGGGAAGCGGATGGACTGCTCCTTCTTCTGAACACTGTGGGGGGAGATATCGAAGCGGGTCTGGCGATCGCGGAAATGGTTGCCGGGATGAAGATGCCTACCGTTTCCCTGGTTCTTGGGGGCGGACATTCCATCGGCATTCCTCTGGCGGTATGCACCAAGCGTTCATTTATTACGCCTACCGCCAGCATGACCGTCCACCCTGTGCGGATGACCGGGCTGGTGATCGGCGCACCCCAAACCTACCGCTATTTCCAGCGGATCCAGGAGCAGATCGCGGATTTCGTCACCGCCAACTCCCACATCAGCCGGGAGGATTTTGAAAAGTATATGATGGCGACAGGGGAGATGGCGACGGATGTGGGTACCATCCTTTACGGTCGGGAGGCGGTGCAGTCCGGCCTGATCGATGAGCTGGGCGGGCTTAGCGATGCTTTGGCTGCCCTTCATGAAATGATCGAAGAAAACAAAAAATAATGAAACCGGGGTGGAAATTTGGAAAGAAATATGTTATCATAAATTGAATTCTTATGGAAAGGGGGAGATCGGATGGAGCTGAGTTGGTTTCAGTGTCTGGTTTATGGCCTGATTTCCGGGTTCGCGGAAGTCCTCCCGATCTCCGCCATTGCCCACCAAACGGTTTATCTGCAACTTTTAGGACTTGAAAATACTGCCGTTCTTCGGTTTTCGGCCTGTATTGGTGCTTTTTTTGCACTTCTTCCTGCGCTGACCAATACACTGCTTCGCCTGCGGCGGGAGCGGAAGCTCGCTTCCATTCCCAAAAACCGCCGTCGCCGCCAGCCGGATTTCGGCACCTTGATGGAAAGCCGTGTTTTCCGCTTTGCTGCCGTTTATATGCTGGTGGTATTCCTGAGCTGGGGCTTTGTGAATGAGCTGTACCAGCGGCTCTGGATCATGGCTATTTTCCTGGGCATCAATGGCATCGCGGTGTTTTTCCCCCAGCATCTGCCCGGTGCGGATAAGGGTGCCCAGTCCCTGTCCGGGCTTGACACGCTGCTGATCGGCCTTGCCGCCGGTTTCGGAATCGTCCCCGGCCTGTCCCGGGTGGGCCTTGCCGCGTCCATGGCCCGGGTCCGGGGAGGGGAGCAGAAGTACTGCTATGAGCTTGCCCTGCTTTTGAGCCTGATCGCACTGCCCGCCCTTGCTGTCATTTACTTGATCGGTTCGTTCGGTACGGTGACCGTCAGCTTCCTGCTGGTGCTGTGCTGCTTTATTACAACTCTTGGCGCCTTCCTCGGTGGAAGCGTCGGTATTGCCATCGGCCGTTATATGGCTGTTAAGACCGGGTTTGCCGGTTTCGGTTACTACTGCTGGGGCATGGCCCTGTTTACCCTTATCATTTATCTCATTTGATATGGAGGATCCAGATCATGGCAAATGAAAAGAAAAAGACCCAGGCCCAGAAGAATGCTTCGGGTAAGACTGCGAAAAAAACAACATCCTCCAAAACTGCTCCCAAGTCCGCTTCCAAGGATAAGGTTCAGGAGGTACATACCCAGGTCCCGGTCCGTGTCATTACGTCCACCATTTGTCTTGTGCTGTTTGTGGTGTTTTTGGTCATGTCATTGCAGCCGGAGGGCGCTCTGATCGTTGCGCTGCAGACCTTCATTCTTGGACTGCTGGGCAAGGCCGCGTTCTATGTTTCCATCCCCGCACTGCTGTACCTGTTTATTATCCAGGCGTTTTCCGGCAAGAAGCCGGTCATGGTCCGTTCCATCTGCCTGCTGCTGTTCGTGCTGACGGTGGGCATCATTGCGCAGCTGTTTATGGAATCCAATCTTCCTTCCGGCTTTGCCATTGTCAGCGCCCTGTTTGAAGGGGGCAGTGAGGGTACCACCGCGGGCCTTCTCTGCGGCGGCATTGCACTGCTGATGAAGCTGCTGGTGGGCACCTGGATCAGCCGGATCGCAACCATTGTTGCGGCAGTTCTCCTGTTGCTTGCTGCCTGCAATCTCACCATTCCCAGCATCATCCGTGCCGTACAGAACCGTCCCCGGGCTGACTGGGAGGACGAGGAGCTGAACGAGCGGGAGGAGCCTGCCGCTGTTGTGGTGAACCACCTTGCCACCAGGCATATCGAGCATACGGAGGTCCGCCGCCAGAAAAAAGCCGAAAAGGCGGAGCAGGATTTCATGCGCTCTGTGGAGCGGGCGGCTGAAAAGGAAGCAAAGCAGGCCGCGAAGAAGCCTGCCGTACCCAAGAAGCCGGAAACCAGAATGGAGCAGATCATCGGCCAGATCGGCGATGTGG
>CAZHEG010000040.1:0-5661 GCA_964531435.1 uncultured Oscillospiraceae bacterium
CTGCAGTGCGACAGCGAGGGCAACCTCCGCTCCTACATTGCCCAGGGCGAGGTCCTGCCGGTTGCCACCCGCAGCTTCGGCGGCATCGGCATTTTCGCCATCCATGAGATGGGCCGCTTCTACCGCCACGTGCTGATCCAGAAGCGTTATCCCCACCATGGCGCCGTGGCCTTCTCCCACTGCGGCAAGGCCCTCTACGAGGTGTTCAAGTACCTGGGCGTTCAGGATATCGCCTACAACCAGCCCGCATCCCTGCCTTACCCCACCGAGAATCCCTGGGGCTGATCGGATGAAACAGATCACCCTCCCTTCGGGGAGGGTGATTTTCAAGCCCTCACGGACCGGGGCCTTTCTGCATAATTCCACCAAAAGCCGAACCTTGGGTTGACTTGTAGCGACAATTTGGTATAATTATGCCCGAAAAGAGAAGATTAAGAAAAAAGGAGAGATCGATATGCGTGGAATTCCTTCCCTGATTACAGATATCCGCAAGAAAGTTTTTACCGAAGTGGCACGGATGGCCTATAACGGCGGCGATTACACCCATGCCGAGGACCTGCCTTATGTGATCGTTCCCGGCGATACACCGCTGCACCGCGAGTCCATCTTCCTGGAGCGCGCCATTGCCGGCGAGCGGGTGCGCCTTGCCATGGGCCTGGGCATCCGTCCTGTGCAGAGCCGTCACCTGATGACGGAGGGTATGGACGCGGCTGCCGTTGCCGAGGCTTACTACGAGCCCCCGCTGATCAACATTATCCCCTATGCCTGCCACGCCTGCCCCACCAACCGCTACCAGGTCACCAATTACTGCCAGAACTGCCTGGCAGCCTCCTGCCAGAAGGTCTGCCCCAAGGGTGCCATCTCCTTCGTCAACGGCAGAAGCTTCATTGACCAGGATAAGTGCATCAAGTGCGGCAAGTGTGAAAAGGCCTGCCCCTACAACGCCATCATCCACCTGGAGCGTCCCTGCAAGGGTGCCTGCGGCGTGGATGCCATCGAGTCCGATGAACAGGGCCGCGCCACCATCAATCAGAACAAGTGCGTCGCCTGCGGACAGTGCCTGGTGTCCTGCCCCTTCGGTGCCATCGTGGACAAGGGCCAGATCTTCCAGGTCATCCAGTCCATCCTGAGGGGCGATCAGGTCATTGCCATCGTGGCCCCTGCCTTCATCGGCCAGTTCGGCAAGGGCTCTACGCCCGAAAAGTTCATCACTGCCATGAAGCGGCTGGGCTTTGACCGGGTGGTGGAGGTCGCCATCGGCGCGGACCTTTGCACCATCGAGGAAGCAAAGGACTTCCTGGAGAAGGTGCCTTCCCAGCAGAATTATATGGCAACCTCCTGCTGCCCCGCGTGGCATTCCATGATCGAAAAGAATTTCCCCAGTGAGATGAGCAAGATCTCCATGACCCTGACACCCATGGTATTCACCGCCCGGATGATGAAGAAGGATCATCCCGGCTGCAAGGTGGTATTCGTGGGCCCCTGCGCCGCCAAGAAGCTGGAGGCCATCCGCGCGGACATCCGCTCCGATGTGGACTTCGTGCTGACCTTTGAGGAGCTGCAGGGCATGCTCGAGGCCAAGGACATCGATTTCGATGCCCTGGAAGGGGAGACTCCCCTGAATGAGGGCACCGCAGCCGGCCGTGGCTTCGCGGTTTCCGGCGGTGTTGCCGGCGCGGTGGAGAAGCTGATCCGGGAAACCGATCCGGATGTGGAGGTCAAGACCGTCCGGGCCGAGGGCCTGCGGGAGTGCCGCAAGCTGATCATGGCTGCGAAGGCCGGCAAGTACAACGGCTATCTGCTGGAGGGCATGGCCTGCCCCGGCGGCTGTGTGGCCGGCGCCGGAACCCTGCTTCCTGTGGAAATGGCTGCCAAGATCGTCAGCCGTTATCAGAGCGAGGCAAAGGCCGAAAGCCCCCTGGAGTCTGCCTACCGGGAGCGCGGCGAGGACCTGGATTAAGAAACAAACAAGGGGGACGGTGGCCGCACCGTCCCCCTTTCCTGAAGGCAATTGTGCGAATCGGATATTGCCATTTTCTGCAAGATGTGTTATAATGAATCCAAATTGCGATGAAAGGGGTGGCTGCCGTGGAATACAATGATATATATGACGAGAACCGGCAGCCGACGGGCCGCACCCACCGCCGTGGAAGCAGCTGGAAGCCGGGGGAATATGGCCTGGTGGTCTGTGTCTGGGTCTATGACGGCGCGGGAAAGGTGCTGCTGACCCGCCGGGCAAAGGGAAAATCCTTTGCCGGAACCTGGGAAAACTCCGGCGGCGCCGCGAAGGCTGGGGAAACCAGCCGGCAGGCCATTGCCCGTGAGCTTTTCGAGGAGACCGGCATTCGCGCGGAGGAGGAGGAGTTCCAGCTCCTCTGCCAGGCCAAGGAGGGCCACGCCATCTATGATTTCTATGCCCTGAAGCGGCAGGTAGATCTGGCAGATGTGGTGCTGCAGCCCGGAGAGACCGACGGCGTCCGCTGGGCCACCTTCAATGATGTCCATGCCATGATCCGCCGCCGGCAGATCTGCCGCATCATTGCGGGCCAGTTCATCCGCCAGGAGCCCATGCTTCGGCAGCTTGCACAAGAATGAAAGCCATTTTTTGGCAGACAGGATCCGGATTTGTTCTTGCAAATCCGGGTCTTTTTGCGATATAATGAAAAAAAGCGTTTTGGGAGTGCCGGTTTTGGCGCCTAAGCGCGTTTTTTATTTTTACGTTGGAGGTACACCCTATGATCGCTCTCATGAATCTGCCTATCCGCAAGGGCAAGACCCCCCTCCGTGTGGCTAAGGGTCACTTCGCGACCAATCACAGCCATATCAATTACTTCATCGATATCACCTATCAGAAGACCCGTCTGAGCGAAGCGAAGGATACCGCTGTTGAACTGGTCTCTCATTTCATCAACAATACCCCTGTCGATACCATCCTCTGCATGGACGGCACAGCGGTTCTGGGTGCCTGCGTCGGCAGCGCCCTGACCAAGAGCGGTTTCAGTACCATCAATGCCCACCAGACCATTTATATTCTGGAGCCGGAGTATGGCATCAACAACCAGATGATCTTCCGCGACAACACCATCGGCATGATCAAGGGAAAGCATGTGCTGGTGCTGGCAGCCTCCGTTACCACGGGCTACACCGCAAAGCGGGCCATCGAGGCCATCAGCTACTACGGCGGCCATGTGGCAGGCGTCGCGGCGGTATACCGTGCCGTGGATGAGGTGGAGGGCTATCCCGTCCGCTCCATTTATGACGTGTCCGACCTGCCGGACTATGAAAGCTACGACTACCGCCAGTGCCCCTACTGCAAGAAGGGTCAGAAGCTGGATGCGCTGGTCAACAGCCACGGCTATTCTCTGCTGTAAAATTCCAATGATCCGCTCCCGGAAACGGGGGCGGATTTTTTAATAAAATTATAATTGCTGTTTGAATTGCAAAATTCGACATATTGCGCTATAATGAAGAAAATCTGTCCCGGAGGAATAATACAGTGGAAAACACCGAAAAAGTGTATGAATTTAAAAAACCCCAGCGCAGACCCAAGCGGAAGGCATCGCCTCTGGCCCTGGCCTTGCTGCTGTGGGCAGCAGGCGCGGTTCCGGAGCTGATTCTCCATGCGTCCACAGCCCAGACGGTATCCGATTTCTTTAACTGCGGCATTCTGCTGCCGGTGCTGTTTGCGGTGGTGCCTGCGCTGATTCTGATGTTCGTCGTGGAGCTTCTGCCCTGGGAGAAGGTCAGCTTTGGCCTGTGCATTGCCTACTCGGCGGTGTACTTTGTGCTGTGCGCTTCCCAGCTGATCTATTACCGGGTATTCGGCACCTTCTATTCCGCCTACTCCATGGCCAACGGCGGTCAGGTGCTGCAGTTCTGGAACATCGTGGTCAAGAAGATCTTCACCAACCTCCCGTGGGAGCTGGCGATGGCCCTCCCCCTGATCTTCCTGTGCTGGAAGGGCTGGAAGACCTTCTCCTTCCGCCCGGTGAAGCCCTGGTGGCTGTCCACCATTCCCGCATCCCTGGCGGTGATTCTGCAGGTGGTGCTGCTGCTGAGCCTGCCCCTGTTCGGTGGTACCGGCGACCTGTCTGCCTACGACCTGTACTACAACAACATGGATTCCTATTACAGCATCAACCGGCTGGGCTTCCTGACGGCCTTCCGTGTGGATGTGACCCGGCAGCTCACCGGATCGGATGTGGGCGGCAATATCGACCTGGGCGGCTCCGACTGGCAGAATCCCGATGACCTTGTGCCGCCCCAGACCACATCCCCCGAAGAAACCACCCGGCCCTCCGGCGAAGGCACGGAGCCCATCGAAACCACCCAGCCTGTGGAAACGGAGCCCCCGCTGGATACCAGCCCCAACATCCTGGATTTCAACTTCGAGGAGCTGGCGGCGAATGAATCCAACTCTGATATCAAGGGAATCCACCAGTATTTCGCCACCCGGACTGCCAGCAACAAAAATGAATATACCGGCATGTTCGAGGGCTACAACCTGATCATGATCACCGCCGAGGCATTCAGCTATATGGCGGTCAGTGAGGAGCTGACGCCCACGCTGTACAAGATGATGACCGAGGGCTTCCAGTTCACCAACTATTATGTGCCCGACTGGGGCACCTCCACCACCGACGGCGAGTACGCGTTCCTCACCGGCACCGTGCCCAAGTCCAATGTGTGGAGCTTCTACCGCTCCTCCAACAACTACATGCCCCTGACCATGAGCATGCAGCTGATCGACCGGGGCTACAACGCCTACGCCTATCACGGTCACACCTACTCCTACTACAAGCGCAACCAGTATCTGACCAACCTGGGCTTCTACTACCAGGGCTACGGCGGAGACAGCAACGGCGAGGGCAACGGCCTGAACATCAAGAAGACCTGGCCGGAATCCGACCTGCAGGTGGTGGATGTGACCACCGGCAGCTATGTGGCCAACGAGCCCTTCGTCACCTACTACATGACCATCTCCGGTCACCGGGAGTTTACCTTCCTGGGTAACTACATCGCATCCAAGAACAAGGCACTGGTGGCAGACCTGCCTTACAGCTCCAATGTCCGGGCGTATCTGGCCTGCCAGATGGAACTGGAGTTCGCCATGGAGCTGCTGCTGCAGCGGCTGGAGGAGGCCGGTGTTCTGGACCGGACCCTGATCGTCCTCACTGCGGACCACTATCCCAACGGCCTGACCGCCGAGGAAATGGCGGAGCTTACGGGGCATCAGATCGACACGGAGTTTGAGATCTACAAGAACGCCCTCATCATGTGGACCCCCAACATGGAGGAAGTGGTGGTGGACAAGCCCTGCAGCCATCTGGACCTGCTGCCCACCCTGTCGAACCTCTTCGGCCTGGAGTTCGATTCCCGGCTGTACATGGGCAGAGATATCTTCTCCGACGCGTCCTCTCTGGTCATGTTCCGCAACCGCAACTGGATCACCGACTATGCCATGTATGACTATTCCGCAAAGTCCGTTACCTCGCTGACGGATTGGGAGGTCACCGATGAATATGTGAAGGCCGTGAACAAGGAGGTCACCAACCGGTTCACCGTATCCACCCGTATTCTGGATAACGATTACTGGGCCATCCTGTTTGGCGAAAACTGAAGCACTGCCGCCGCCCACCCGGGCGGCGGCTTTTTTGTTGA
>CAZHEG010000040.1:5761-7626 GCA_964531435.1 uncultured Oscillospiraceae bacterium
CGGCATCATTTTCCGCTGCTGAGATGGGCCGGTGCGGCGCACAATAGCAGGGAATGAGAGGAGGATCCATCATGTCAGAAGATCATCTGGTGCGAAACTGCGCGCCGACCTTGGCCGGAATCAAGACCGCCAGTCTATTCACCTGTCCTTATGATGACCGGCAGGAGCTGCTGTCCTTTGTCCGGGACATGAACCGCCGGCTGTATTCCAAGGGACTGCGGGTGCTGCCCCTGCGCTTTTCCCAGCGGAAGGCACTGATCTACCTTTACCGCCCCAAAAGGCTCACCGCGGATCTTTCGGATCCCGACGCGGGGGAGCTGCTCCGCTGCCATGGGTATGACGCGGAAAACTGCCAGCGCTGCGTTGCCCAGCTGGCCCGCAGATTGCGGCAGCAGGAGGATTTTCCCCACGAGATCGGCCTGTTTCTGGGCTATCCGGCGGAGGATGTCCGGGGCTTTATCGAGCAGGGCCCAAAGGGCTGCAAGTGTGTCGGCTGCTGGCGGGTGTACGGCGACGAGAGCGCCGCGCAAAAAAAGTTTGCCCAGTATAAAAAGTGCACCCGGGTGTACTGTGACAGCTGGGCCCGGAACCACGATATCGAACGGCTCACCGTAGCCGGCTGATATACCAAAATAATGATTTGAAAGGTTGAAGAAAAAATGAGCAAGATCGCAATTGTTTACTGGAGCGGCACCGGCAATACTGAGGCCATGGCAAATGCCGTCGCCGAGGGTGCAAGAGGTGCCGGAGCGGATGTGTCCCTGTTCACCGCGGCGGATTTTTCTGCCGGAATGGTGGATGATTTTGATGCCATTGCCTTTGGCTGCCCTTCCATGGGCGCGGAGCAGCTGGAGGAGAGCGAATTCGAGCCCATGTTCACAAGCTGTGAAAGCAAGCTGAGCGGTAAGAAAATTGCCCTCTTCGGTTCCTTCGGCTGGGGCGACGGCGAATGGATGCGCTCCTGGGAGGATACCTGCCGGGGTGACGGCGCGGTGCTGGCCTGTGACAGCGTCATCTGCCAGGAGACCCCGGACGATGAGGCCGAGGAGAGCTGCCGCGGCCTGGGTGCCGCACTGGCATAATAACAGGGAAATAATACCTCCTAAGTAGTTTTCTGTTGACATTACGCCTTTTTTGTGGTATCCTGCCAGGGAAGTTAGCTACCGCTAACACTACGGTGTTAGCGGTATTTCTATGATAAAAAGTTAGCGATTGCTAACACAAGGGGGATCAGGCTATGATGATCAACAAAAGGCTGATCGGTGTGGTCAGCGACAGTAAAAAGTATATTGCGGGCAATGTGGTCTGCCAGTGGATATCCCTGGCGGCAAACATCACCATGATGGCGGCTATTTCCAATCTGCTGCAGAAGCTGTACGAGGGCGGCAGCGCCCCTATCTGGCAGACGGCGGTGATCGCTGCGGTGGCTGTGGTGGTGCGCTATGTCTGCACCACCCTCTCCAGCCGCATGGGATACCTGTCCTCCAAGGCGGTCAAGGGGACGCTGCGGGAGCTGATCTACCGGAAGCTGCTGCGCCTGGGGGCATCCTACCGGGAGCAGGCCAACACCTCTGAGGTGGTTCAGGTGGCAGTGGAGGGCGTTGACCAGCTGGAAACCTATTTCGGACAGTATCTGCCCCAGTTTTTCTATGCCATGCTGGCACCGCTGACCCTGTTCATCGTGCTCAGCTTCGTCAACCTGCCCAGTGCCATCGTGCTGCTGGTCTGCGTGCCCCTGATTCCCGTCACCATCGTGGCGGTGCAGCGGTGGGCGAAAAAGCTGCTGAGCAAGTATTGGGGCCAGTATACCGCCCTGGGCGATACCTTCCTGGAGAATCTGCAGGGCCTGACCACCACCAAGATCT
>CAZHEG010000041.1:0-7583 GCA_964531435.1 uncultured Oscillospiraceae bacterium
CCTCCAGCGCCCCGTCATAGCCGCCAAACTGCAGGATGATGCCCATGATAAAGGAAGCGACGATGTCCGTAAAACCGCCACAGATTCTGCTGACCAGGAAGATGCTCCCGACCGTGATGGCGGTCAGACCGACGCTCTGCGTCAAGGCGTAGTTTAGGTTGCTGATGACAACATAGCTCAGGAAATTGCTGCGATACCCAAGGGAATACGGGATGATGCCTTTGGTTTTTCCTTCTGCTTCTTCATTTTCCCACCCGTTCTTTTTTGTTCGCTGCAGGATAGGACTATTGTAATATATAATCTTTTTGGGGACTAGTATAAATTTGACTCTTTTAATACAATTTTGACTTTATAGTTAAAAACCGCTGAAATCAAAGCAAATCCGAACAATAGTGGACGCTGAGATTTCGGCGGATTATTTATACTCGTCCCAAAGGAATGATAATGTCGATTCTTTCATTATCAGATAGCGGTTTGGTGTGATAGGCCAGTGTTTCAAGGAAAAGTTGGTTGAGTGGTTCCCGGTCAGCTCGATGCTCTGCAGGGAACGCAGCAATCTCGGTCTTAAGTTCCTCGATGGTTCGCTCGAGATAGGCTTGGTATAGTTGATCCAGGACAGTTTCGCAATCGCTGTCGCCGCTATCAAACGGATGCGTTTCTATGTAGGCTTTTAGCCGCTCTGCAATTTTATCCATGTCGATACCTCCTTGCCTTTTGTAGTTTTATTAGCAGTTCATTGATGGCATCCGGATATCTACCTTGTTGGATTAGCTTATTGCGAAAGTAGACAAGTCCCCGGAGCATCAAGCTATACTCGGCTGACGATAAAATGATCATGCGTTTAGGCGACCTCATCGTATATCAACTCCTTTGCTACAATCTCCGCTGCTTCATGGCTAATCACATTCATACGCTGTACCCACTCCATTTGGTCACTAGCCTTCAGCTCTTCTGTGATGCCATCCCGCCTTTTCATCTGGTCCACCAATCGGTCAAACATCTCCGTGGCGCTTTGATCAATCTCTTCCAGATGGGCATTCAATTTTCCGGTGAGCAGCATCCCTGTGTAGAGTACCTTTTGTTGTTCCCGTAGATACCTATGCCGCCGTTGACCCCAGATTCCTACATTAGGACTTTCCGGTGTTTCCACATCAGGCAGCAAATAATCTCCCACCTGCCGATAAGTACCTCCCAGTTTTTCAAAGGTTGATTCCATATGTGATACCTCCTTTTATTTTTCTACCCTCATTGTAGTGGCAGCCGGGAGATATGACAAATGTGCGGATCAGCAAAACAAAAAAGAAACCCCGAAAAGTGTTGCAGTGCAACACCTTTCGGGGTTCTGTTTGGTCATGGGTTAAGTAAATTACCAGCCTCTTCGTTTGCTCAGATCCAGCATTGCAAAGCAGAAATACTCCCGAAGTGTCAATGTTGTCTGTGACGGGTCACCCTCACGGATGCGCAGGGTTCTGCGAATCTCCTTGGGAATAACGATTCTGCCCAGGTCATCGACCCGGCGAACAATGCCAGTTGCTTTCATTTATATTTCCTCTCCTCTTAATGTTACAAATTACGATGCTATTATCTGTAAATTGGGGAGGATTATACTGACTGATTTACTTTTTCAATTAGCTGTGGTATGATAAATAAAAAGGCGGTGTTTATATGAAGCTAAATACTCACGACCCCACACCAAGGCCTCAAAAAAATAGACTGCTCACCATATTATGGGTTATATCTGCCATTTTAATATGCATTATGTGCGGCATTACTATTTTTGCTGGTTTTGCTTATGCGGATACTCCAGTTGCCGGAGTATTTCTTATCCTTTTATATATATCCATGGCAATAATAACTCTAATTCCGTTCAAAGATATGAAAAAGGCGTATGTAGAAATCAAGGAAAATGATATTTATGTTGTAGATTATTACTGGGGTATCAAAAAAGAAAAATATATTTCTTTTTCTGATATTACTTCCGCGGAAATTCATATAGGCTACTCACATAAAGTAAAAGGCTACCGTTTTTGTGCTACAGGAATGAGATACATTGTTTTTAAGAACGGCAATAAATACTTATTCAAAATTATCGCACTCCCCGAAACGGAAGAACTATTCCAAACGTACTTAGAATGAATTAACAGCGAGGTGTCGTTCACCTCGCTGTTGCCCTTTCTGTGAAGCCATGTATTGTCGATTGGTGTCAATGTTGTCTGTACCGGATCCCCCTCACGGATTCGAAGGGTTCTTTTGATCTCTTTGGGGATGACGATCCGGCCTGAGTTATCGACCTGCGAACAATACCGGTTGCTTTCATTTATTTCTCAAATTATCGCTGGGGCAAACCTGCCTTTGCCAATTCCACGTAGTGCTCCGCGCTGTGGGCATTGGCGGCGATCTGCTCCGCCGTCAGCTCCTTCACCGCCTTCGCGGGATTTCCCAGGATCAGCCATCCGTCGCCCACTCTGGTCTTTCCCGTCACCAGAGCGCCCGCACCCACGATGCAGTTGTTTCCGATCACCGCGCCATTTAAAATGATGGCGCCCATGCCGATGACGCAGTTGTCCCCCACGGTACAGCCATGGACGATGGCGCCGTGACCCACGGTGCAGTTTTCTCCCAGGGTAGTGTGCTCGTGGAGCACCGCGTTATCCTGAACATTGGTGCCCCGGCCCAGAGTGATGCAGCCGCTGTCGCCCCGGAGGACGGCCCCATACCAGATGCTCACATCTTCTCCCAGCTCCACCTGCCCCACCACGGTGGCATTGGGCGCGATATACTGTGCCATGTCTTCACGACCTTTCCTCATTTGTAATTTTATTATATCCCCCTGACATGATTTGTCAATCCCGGGCAGAGGCATGCCCCGATACAGAAATTACAGACGAATCTAAATCATTTCCGAAGGAATTACCTTAATTTGTAACTTGTAATTTATAATTATGAATTGGCGCGCCAAAAATATGCACGTCATTGCGAGCCAGTGCGCATGCTGGCGTGGCAATCCCGTATGGCGGCGCGGCAGGCGGATGATATCCGCCCCTACACTGTTGCGAATTTCCAAAAATGCTGTCATCCCGAGCGACCGAATGGGAGTCGAGGGATCCTGGCACCGATTTTACCGCAAATGTAACCATAAGTGCGTAGATCCCTCGACTTCGCTGCGCGACCCTCGGGATGACAACTCTTGTGGTAACCGTAAGATAAACTCCAATTTCAACCCCGGAAAAAGGGAGCGGAAATTCCGCTCCCTTTTGGTATACTCTTACTCCAGCTCGAAAGCGCCGGTATACAGCTGATAATAGGTGCCCTTCAGGGCGATCAGCTCCTCATGGGTTCCCCGCTCGATGATGTGACCGTGGTCCAGCACCATGATGCAGTCGGAATTCATGACGGTGGACAGGCGGTGGGCGATGACGAACACGGTACGGCCCTTCATCAGCTTATCCATGCCGTCCTGCACCAGCCGCTCGGTACGGGTATCGATGGAGGAGGTCGCCTCGTCCAGGATCATCACCGGGGGATCCGCTACCGCCGCGCGGGCGATGGAGATCAGCTGCCGCTGGCCCTGGGAGAGGTTGGCACCGTTGCCGGTGAGCTCCGTATTGTAGCCCTCGGGCAGGCGGACGATGAAATCGTGGGCGTTTGCCAGCTTGGCGGCGGCGATGCACTCCTCATCGGTGGCATCCAGCTTGCCGTAGCGGATATTCTCCATAACGGTGCCAGTGAACAGGTTCACGTCCTGCAGCACCACGCCCAGAGAGCGGCGCAGATCCGGCTTGCTGATCTTGTTGATGTTGATGCCGTCGTAGCGCACCTTGCCGTCATCGATGTCATAGAACCGGTTGATCAGGTTGGTAATGGTGGTCTTGCCCGCGCCGGTGGCACCGACGAAGGCGATCTTCTGACCGGGGTTGGCGTACAGGGTGATGTCATGGAGCACGGTTTTCTCCGGCACATAGCCGAAATCCACATCGTGCATGGTGATATCGCCCTTCAGCTCCACATAGGTGGTGGTGCCGTCGGCCTTGTGGAAATGCTTCCATGCCCAGCGGCCGGTGTGCTCCTCGCACTCGGTCAGGCCGCCCTTGCCGTCCTCCTTGGCATTGACCAGGGTGACGTAGCCCTCGTCAAATTCAGAGGTCTCATCCATCAGCTCAAACACACGCTCCGCGCCCGCCAGGGCCATGACGATGGAGTTGATCTGGTTGGAGACCTGGGAGATGGGCTGGTTAAAGCTGCGGGACAGGGTCAAAAAGGCGATCAGGTTGCCCAGGGTCAGCAGCTTCTGTCCGGATGCCACGGCGATGACGCCGCCCACGATGGCGAGGATGGCGTACTGGATATAGCCCAGGTTGTTGTTCACCGGGCCGGTGACATTGGAGAAAGCGCCGGCCTTAAAGGCGTTCTGCTGCAAAGTATCGTTGAGCTTGTCAAACTCCTCCTTGCAGATCTCCTCCCGGTTGAACACCTTCACCACGCGCTGGCCGTTGATCATCTCCTCCACATAGCCGTTGACGGCGCCCAGGGAGCGCTGCTGGCCGATGAAGAACTTGGCGGAATTGCTTACGATGAACTTGGTGACGAAGATGATCATGGTGCAGGTGACCAGCAGCACCGCCGTCAGAATGGGGGACTTGATCAGCAGGGCCACAAATACCACGATCAGGGTAACAACAGAGGAAATGCACTGGGGAATGGACTGGGAGATCATCTGCCGCAGGGTGTCGATGTCGCTGGTGTAGCGGCTCATGACATCGCCGGCGGGATGCTGGTCGAAATAGCGGATGGGCAGGGTCTGCATATGGGTGAACATCTCGTCACGGATCACCTTCTGGGTGCCCTGGCCCACCTCGACCATCAGGTAGTTATACAGGAACGCGCAGAGGATGCCCAGGGCATAGATGCAGCCCAGGCGGATCAGGAAACCGATCAGGTTCACATCCTGTCCCGCCAGCATAGGGGTGATGTAATCATCGATCAGGGTACCCAGGGAGGCGGAGCTGACCGTTGAGGCAACGGCGTTGAAAATAATGCAGATAACGACCACGATCATGGTCTTCTTATACTTACCCATATAGGAAAGCAGGCGGGTAAGGGTCTTCTTGGGGTCCTTGGCTTTGCGGCCGTCACCCCTCATTCTTGCAGGAGGCATTATTCAGTTCCTCCTTTCTTCTGGGAATTGGCCACTTCCTGATAGATGGGAGAGGTCTTCATCAGCTCTTCGTGGGTGCCCTGGGCAACGATCATGCCGTTATCCAGCACCAGGATGATGTCAGCATCCTCAACGGAGGCCACACGCTGGGCGATGATGATCTTGGTGGTATCGGGGATCTCCTCCCGGAAGGCCTTGCGGATCATGGCGTCGGTGTGGGTATCCACAGCGGAGGTGGAGTCGTCCAGAATCAGGATCTTGGGCTTTTTCAGCAGAGCACGGGCGATGCAAAGACGCTGGCGCTGACCGCCGGATACGTTGGTGCCGCCCTGCTCGATGTGGGTCTCATACTTGTCGGGGAAGCTCTGGATGAAGTCATCGGCACAGGCCAGCTTGCAGGCGTGGATGATCTCCTCCTGGGTGGCATTGGGGTTGCCCCAGCGCAGGTTTTCATTGATGGTGCCGGAGAACAGCTGGTTCTTCTGCAGCACCATGGAGACCGCGTCACGGAGTACATGGATATCATAGCCCTTGACATCCACGCCGCCTACACGGACGGTGCCCTCGGTGGCGTCATACAGGCGGGGAATCAGCTGTACCAGCGTGGACTTACTGGAGCCGGTGCCGCCCAGAATGCCCACCGTCGCGCCGGCGGGAATGTGCAGATTCACTTCCTTCAGGGCCCGGTGCTGGGCAGTTTCGCTGTAACGGAAGGAAACGTTGTCGAAATCGATGGAGCCGTCAGGCACCTCGGTGGTGGGGTACTGGGGATTGGCCAGCACAGGCTTCTCCCGCAGCAGCTCGGTGGTACGGCGCAGGGGCGCGCGGGACATGGTGAACATGACGAACACCATGGAGAACATCATCAGGCCGCTTAAAATCTGGCCGGTGTAGGTGAACATAGAGGTCAGCAGGCCGGTGGTCAGGCCCTTGGTGATGTCATTGCCGGAGGCCACCACCATCTGGGCACCGAGATAGGAAATGACGATGATGCAGGTATAAACGCACAGCTGCATCAGGGGATTGTTCAGGGCCAGGGTCTTCTCAGCCTTGCAGAAATCCTTGTAGATGCTCTCGGAAACGGAGGTGAACTTCTCGCTTTCCTTGTCCTCACGGACGAAGCTCTTGACCACGCGGATGCCGTGGACATTTTCCTGGACCACGTTGTTCAGCTTGTCATAGGTCTTGAAAACCCGGTCAAAGATGGGATGCACCAGCTTGGAAATGGCCAGCAGGCCCACAGCCAGGATGGGCATGGTGATGCAGTACACGATGCACAGCTTGGGGCTGATGGCATAGGCCTTGGTGGAGGCCAGAATGATCATCATGGGGCAGCGGATGCCCATGCGGATCAGCATCTGGAACACCATCTGGATGGTGGCCACGTCGGAGGTCAGACGGGTGACGATGGACGCGGTGGAGAATTTGTCGATGTTGGCAAAGTCGAAGGTCTGCACATTGTAGTACATATCGTGGCGCAGGTTCCGCGCGAAGGTTGTGCCGGCCTTGGATGCCATGATGGCAGAAAGCACGCCGAAGCACATACTCATCACGGCATACACCACCAGAATCAGACCGTAGTGGAGAACGGCGCTGATGTCGCCCACTTCTACACCGTAGTCAATGATTTTGGACAGAACTCCGGGAATCATGGTCTCCATGTAGACCTCTCCCATCATCGCCAGGGGGCTGATAATGGCGGGCCAGATGGCTTCCCGGAGGCTTTTACCAAGTGTTTTCAGCATTGTGGTTTATTCCTCCCTTTGATGTTTGTGCGAATGATATTCATCCATATTCTCCATGGCGCGGGTCAGGAAGCCGGCGAACAGCTCCTTCTCCTCCTGGGTAAAGCCCTGCACCAGACGCTCCTCGGTCTCCATAATGGTCCTGTGCATGGTGTCGTTGAGCTCCCGGCCCTTGGGCAGAATATAGATACGCTTGCACCGCCGGTCCGTTTCATCCGGCCGGAATTCAATGAACCCCTTCTTTTCCAGCCGGCTCAGCAGACCGGACACGGTGGGATGGCTCAGATGAAATTTCTCCTCGATGTCCCGGGGGCACTGGGGCGTTTTCTGGTGGAAGATAAAGCCCATGATGTGGCCCTGGGCCGCCGTCAGATCCATGGACGCCAGGGCGTTGGTCATGGCCTGGTCTGTACGGCAGTGCAGCATTCGGATGTAGCGCCCGTAATGAGGCTGCATTTTCGATCCCTCCTGAGGAAGCGCGGGCAGATCCCCCTGCTTCCAAAATACGTAGCTCGCTACGAATTATTCTACCATACCCTCCTCTGCATTGCAACCCTGATTTTTGTAAAAAACCAGCTGCCGGTATGAATGCCGGCAGCTGGGCGTATGTCAGGGAATCGAAATTTCAGTTTATCGTTCACCTGGAGGTAATACCGTAGGGCGGCGGCTTGCTGCCGCCGAGC
>CAZHEG010000042.1:0-7562 GCA_964531435.1 uncultured Oscillospiraceae bacterium
CAGGACGAGGACGGCGCTTACTTCCTGTACAACATGGCTTGCTCTGAGGAAGATGCCGCTCTGCTGGTTCCCGGCACCAAGATCCGCGTCACCGGCTTCAAGGGCGAGTGGGCAGGCGAGGTCGAGATCGTTGACGCCACCTTCGAGATCATCGAGGGCAGCTACATCGCTGAGCCTGTGGATGTCACCGATGTTCTGGGCACCGACGAGCTGATCAACTACCAGAACATGTTCGTTTCCTTCTCCGGCATGACCGTTGAGCCTTCTGTTGACGCCGAGGGCAACGAGGTCGCTTTCCTGTACAAGTGGAACGGCTCCGGCTCCGCTGGCGATGACCTGTACTTCAACGTTTCCATCAACGGCCAGACCTACAACTTCTGTGTTGAGTCCTACCTGACCGGCGACGGCACCGACGTCTACGAGGCTGTTGAGGCCATGCAGATCGGCGATGTCATCGACCTGGAAGGCTTCCTGTACTGGTACGACGGTGTGAACCCCCACATCACCTCCGTTACCGCTGCCAACTGATCTAACACAGTAAAAGCAACTAAATTAACAGAAAGACCATGGAACGAGCGAAAGCTGGTTCCATGGTTTTCTTTTATGTGGCATACCAGGAACGATCTGCTAATTTATTTGAGATTCCGGCAAATAATTTCATCAATAATTCGTCTTGCAACCGTTGGATCGCAGGCGGATCAACATTAACATGGCCCTGTGTACCGCTCTGGGATCCCTGGCGGGCCTGCGGCGGGTCAGCTTCATGACTTCTGCGTGGTTTGCTGCCGGACTGGTATTGGGGGAACTGACAGGGGAGTCTCTTGCGGCTATTCTTTTCGATCCCAGGAAACACCCATATGGGCTGGGCTGTCTGGATCCTGGCGGTGCCGGCATGTTTTATAATTGGATGGATATTGGAATACCGGCATTTCCTTGGAAAAAACAAGAAAAATACCGAAAATAATACTTGATTTTTCTAAAAGCATATGATATACTCTATCAGGTCTGAAATCAAGGTGAGTCCGCTGCGGGCAAATAAGCGCCGCAAGAACGCCTAATATTTAAGGAGGACAAAATTATGGATCTGGTAAAGGCACTGAACAGCCAGTACATGAAGGAAGAGCTGCCCGTTATCCGCGTCGGCGACACCGTTCGTGTGCATGTTCGCATTAAGGAAGGCTCCCGTGAGCGTATCCAGGTGTTCGAGGGCGTCGTCATCGCTAAGAAGCACGGCGGCATCAACGAGAGCATCACTGTTCGCCGTATTTCCTACGGCGTGGGCTGCGAGAAGGTTTTCCCCCTGCACGCTCCCAATGTTGCAATGATCGAGACTGTCCGTCAGGGCAAGGTCCGTCGTGCAAAGCTGTACTATCTGCGCGACCGTATGGGCAAGGCTGCCAAGGTCAAGGAGAAGGTCTAAACCGCAAACAAAAAGAGGGCAATTCGCCCTCTTTTTTGTTTTATAAAAATTTATAAAAAAGGGCATTCGCCCTCTTTTTTTTTAACCGCGTTTGGTTTATAATGGTATCTAAAGTGCGGGAGTATGTGTTTTCTTGCCCGTACCCTTTTGAGGAGTGAAGATTTTGGATAACAACGAACAGTTTGATATAGAAGAAGATCTGCTGCTTGGGGAAGAGGAGGAGACCTGCACCCCAGAAGCCCCGCAGGAGCCTTCCGCCCCCGCGCCGGAGGAGGATGTTCCCCAGCTCGACGAGCGGCCCGCGCCACCCAAGAAGAACAAGACCATGGTCTCCTGGCAGAAAAACCTGCTGCTGTATATTCATGATATCGTTTACCTTGCCGCCATTCTGGTGGTTGTATCCCTGCTCTGCCTGCGGGTGGTAGTTGTTTCCGGCACATCCATGTACAACACTTTGCTCGACGGCGACTATCTCTTCGTTTTGAGCAATGCGTTCTACACTGAGCCCCAGGCGGGGGATATCGTGGTGGTCAGCAAGGAAAGCTTTGATGACGGAAGCCCCATCGTCAAGCGTGTTATTGCTACCGAGGGTCAGACCGTTGACATCGATTTTGACCTGGGCATCGTCTATGTAGATGGTACCGCCCTGGATGAGCCCTACACCTATACCGCGACAAACACCTATGAGGGTGTGAATTTCCCGCTGACCGTTCAGGAGGGTTATATATTCTGCCTGGGTGACAACCGCAATGTATCCCGGGACAGCCGTTACCCCGCCATCGGACAGATCGCCGTGGAGGAGGTTTTGGGCAAGGTGGTTTTCCTGTTCATGCCCGGAACCAACGGCACCGATGCCCTCGGAAATCCCAATGAGCCGAGAGACTGGAGCAGAATTGGAGTGATCGGATAAAATGGAAAACGATAAGATGAATATTCAGTGGTATCCCGGTCACATGACCAAGACCCGCCGCCAGATCGAAGCCGATTTGAAGCAGGTGGATGCGGTTTGTGAGATCGTGGATGCCCGTATCCCCATTTCCAGCAGAAACCCGGATATTGATTCCATCTGCGGCAGCAAGCCCCGGATCATCGTGCTGAACCGAATGGATCTGGCGGATCCCGCTGCTACCAGGGAATGGAGCAATTACTTTAAGAATAAGGGTATGGCCGTTGTGGTCACGGACTGCAAGACCCGCAAGGGTATCACGGATTTTACCCCCGCGGCCCGCACCGCCTGCGCGGAAAAGATCGCCCGTGACACGGCCCGGGGCATGAACCGCCCCCTTCGGGTCATGGTGGTTGGCATCCCCAATGTGGGAAAATCCACCCTGATCAACCAGATCTCCGGCAGAAAAGGCGCCAAGGCAGAGAACCGCCCCGGCGTGACCCGTGGCAAGCAGTGGGTCACCGTGGACAGCAGCTTGCTGCTTCTGGATACCCCCGGCATTCTGTGGCCCAAGTTTGAGGACCCGGAGGTGGGTATGATGCTTGCCTACACCGGCGCGGTGAAGGATGGCATTCTGGATATTGAAGATCTGGCCTGCCGGCTGATTCAGCTGCTGCACAAGCGCTATCCCCAGGCGCTGCAGGAGCGGTATCACATCGAGGCGGAGCCGGATACCCCCGGCTGGGAGCTGCTGGAGATGGCAGGCCGCAAGCGGGGCTATCTGATCTCCGGCGGCGAGATCAACACCGAGCGCATGGCGAAGGTTCTGGTAGACGAATTCCGCAGCGGCAAGCTTGGCCGCTTTACTTTGGAGGTGCCCAATGTCTGATAAAAATATGTGGGCCATTGAGGACGAGCTGTATGAGCAGGGCGTGAAGATCATCTGCGGCGTGGACGAAGCGGGCAGGGGCCCCCTGGCCGGCCCTGTATGCGCTGCGGCTGTCATTCTCCCGCCCCATCTGGAGATTCCCGGCCTGGACGACAGCAAGAAGCTGTCCGACAAGCGCCGCCGGGAGCTGGCACCCATCATCAAGGAACAGGCCATTGCCTACGGCATTGCCTTTGCCAGCCACTCTGAGATCGATGAGATCAACATTCTGCAGGCGACGTTCCTTGCCATGGAGCGAGCCATGAGCCAGCTTTCCGTCCGCCCGGAGCTTGCCCTGATCGACGGCAACCGGGAGAAGGACTTTGGCCTGCCTGTCAGGACGGTTGTGAAGGGTGACAGCCTTTCTGCCAATATCGCCGCGGCCTCTGTCCTCGCCAAGGTGACCCGTGACGAGCTGATGGAGCAGGAGGCTCTGGAATATCCCCAGTATGGCTTTGAGATCCACAAGGGCTACGGCACCAAGGCGCATTACGCCGCCCTGACCGAGCATGGCCCCAGCCCCATCCACCGCATGACCTTCCTGAAGAAGTTTTATGGGGAAAAGTAAGATCGCCGGCGCATGGGGTGAAGCCCTTGCTGCTGAATACTTACGGAAAAAGGGATATAAACTGGTGGCCCAGGGCTACCGCAGCCGGTTCGGCGAGATTGATCTCATCGTCCGGGACCGGAAATTCCTGGTGTTTGTCGAGGTGAAGCTGCGAAAGACCGCGGACTTTGCCGCGGCCAGGGAGTATGTGGACCGGCGGAAGCAGGACAGGATCCGTGTGACGGCATCCGTCTACCTTTCCCAGAACCCCACCGCCTTGCAGCCCCGGTTTGACATTATTGAGATCTATGCCCCGGCGGGGGAGTTGACCGAAAAGCCTGTGATCGGGCATTTGGAGGATGCGTTTGAATGAATTTTCCTGTTTTTGACCTGCATTGTGATACTGCCCTGGCCCTTCTGGGCAAGGACATGAAGACCCCCGGAAGCCTGAAGGCCAATCAGCTCCACATCGACCTGGAGCGGGCCGGGAAGCTGCCGGGCTATGCCCAGTGCTTTGCCTGTTTTACCACGCCCTTTATGAAGGAGTGGTCCGGGCTGTCCCCGGAGACCGTATTTCAGCTGGAGCTGGATGTGATCCAGGCGGAGCTGGAGCGGAATAAAAAGGTGATCCGCCAGGCCTACACGGCGGACGAGGTTCGGGCCAACTACGAAAAGGGCCTGATGTCCGCCATCCTCACTATTGAGGGCCCCGCGGGCTTTGGCTTTGACCCGGAGCTTCTGCAGGATCTGCAGCTGGTGGGCTTTCGCGCCAGCACCCTTGGCTGGAACGAAAAGAACGACCTGATCGGCTCCCATAAGACCGGAGGCGGCCTGACGGATCAGGGCATCGCCTACCTGAAGGAAGCCCAGCGGGTGGGCATTATGGTGGATGTCAGCCACTGCAGCGACGAAGGCTTCTGGGATATCATCCGCCATACGGAAAAGCCCATCATCGCCAGCCACTCCAATTCCCGCTCTGTCTGCGGCCATACCCGGAACCTGACGGATGATATGTTCCGTGCCCTGTGCGAAACCGGCGGCGTTGCCGGATTTAACCAGTGTGCCCCCTTCGTGGGGGAAAGGGCGGATCTTGATACCGTCTGTGACCATATCCTTCACCTTCTGGAGCTGGATCCGGAGGGAAAACATATTGCCCTCGGCGGCGATCTGGACGGCTGTGACGAGCTTCCCGCCGGTTTTGACGGTATCCAGAGCTATCCCGCCATGGCCCAGCGGCTGCTGGAGCGTGGTGTGGGTGAAGCGATCATTCATAACATTTACTGGAATAATGCCTTGGGAGTGATGGATCAATGCTGTATGTGACCGCAACGGATAAGTACGACGCCTGTACCGCCGCCCGATCCCTGTCCGATCCGAAGGGAATCTATCTGCCCTACAAGATGCCGAAGCTGACGGCCCAGCAGATCGCTTCCTGGAAGGACGAGAGCTTCGGTCAGACAGTTGCAGGAATGCTGAACCTGTTTTTCTCCGCGGGCTTAAGCGGCTGGGATGTGGAGTTCCTCATTGGACGCAACCCCGTGAAGCTCTCCACCATGGGCCAGAAGGTGACCGTAGCCGAAATGTGGCGTAATCTGGAAGGCAGCTACGAAAAGCTGGAGCGGCTTTTGGCAGGGCGAATCTGCGACTGTTTCCTCTCGGATGTAAAGCTGACCTCCTGGCTTCGCATCGCGGTACGGATCTCCATGCTGGCGGGCACCTTTGGTATCCTGCAGCGGCAGGGAACCTGTGAGAGCGTGGATATTGCCGTGCCGGAGGATGATTTTTCCCTTCCCATGGCAGTTTGGTACGCAAGAGTTATGGGAATGCCCATTGCAAATATTATTATTGGCTGCGCGGACGGCAGCGACGCCTGGAACCTGATCCACACAGGCGGGCTTCGTTCTCCCGGCCCCATGAAGGGGGAGCTGGAGCGGCTGATCCGCGGAACCCTGGGTGTGGATGAAGTGCTCCGTTTCCGGAGCTGCGCCGACAGGGGAGCGGTATACAGCTTGCTCCCGAATCAGCTTTCTACGCTGCGAAACGGCGTTTTTGCGGCGGTGGTGAGCCGGGAACGGCTGGAAACCGTGGTTCCCAATGTCTACCGCACCACATCCTACCGCCTGGAACCCGGCGCCGCGGCGGCTTACAGCGCCCTGCTTGACTACCGGGCCAAGACCGGTGAGAGCAGAATGGTCCTGCTGATGGCGGACACGAAAGCCGAATAACAGAAAGGGGAGCGGTGTTATGGCTTTATATGCGATCGGCGACCTGCATCTTTGCCTTGGCGCCGACAAACCTATGGATATTTTCGGCGGAGCCTGGGTCGGTTACATGGACAAGCTCCGCGCAGGTCTGTCGGTGATCACCGGGGAGGATACCACGGTGCTGCTGGGAGATCTGAGCTGGGCTCTGGATCTGAACCAGGCGAAGGAGGATTTTGCCTTCATCAATGCCATTCCCGGCAGAAAGATCATCCTGAAGGGAAACCATGACTATTGGTGGAGCACGGCGGCGAAATTCAATAAATTCTGTCAGGAGCATGGCTACGAAAATCAGCTGATCCTGAATAACAATCACTTTGAGTACGGCGGCTATGCCATCTGCGGCACCAGGGGATGGTTTTACGAAGAGGAGCGCAGCGGACAGCACGATGAGAAGGTTTTTAAGCGGGAGCTGATCCGGCTGGAAGCCTCCCTGAAGTCTGCTGGCGATCTTCCCAAGCTGGTGTTCCTTCACTATCCGCCCAAGTATAAGGGCTATGAGTGTCCCGAGATCCTGGCGCTGCTTCAGCAGTATGATGTCCGGCGCTGCTTTTACGGGCACCTGCATGGCGCAAGCCACGGCCTGGCCATGGAAGGCGTCTGGGACGGAATCGATTTTAAGCTCGTTTCCGCGGACCGGCTGGACTTCAAGCCCTGGCTGGTCATGCCGTAACAAAAACCGATCATTCAGCAGGGCAGGCGGGAGCGCTTGTCCTGCTTTTCTAACTGCTAAAGTCCCTATTTTTGAAAATATCGTAAAATTTGCAAAATTTTTCAAAAAAGGGTGGACAATTGACGCTTTCTTTGATAAAATACTACGGCTATAAAATTATTACAATGGCGGTCTATGGACTGCCATCATTTTGGAAGGAGAAAAATTCAATGATTGTCAAGAGCATTGAAAAGAAGGGCAATGAAGCTACCGTCGTTGTCGAGATCGACAAGGAGCTGATGGAGAAGGGCGTTAATGCCGCTTACATGAAGGCCCGCAAGCAGATCATGATCCCCGGTTTCCGTAAGGGCAAGGCTCCCCGGAAGATGATCGAGTCCATGTATGGCGCTCACGTTTTCTACGAGGATGGCCTGGAGGAGATCTTCCCCGAGGTGTACCAGTTCGCTATCGCTGAGCAGGATCTGAAGGCCATCGGCCGTCCCAGCCTGACCGATATGGACATCAATGATGAGAACATTGTTACCCTGACCCTGACCACCGAGACCTATCCCGAGGTCACCCTGGGCGAGTACAAGGGCCTGGAGGTGGAGAAGGCCGAGGCTGCCGTTACCGACGAGCAGGTCGCCGCTGAGCTGGACCGTATGGCTCAGAACGTTTCCTCCACTGAGGAAGTGGAGAAGGCTGCCGAGATGGGCGATACCGCCAACATCAACTTCGACGGCTATCTGGATGGCGTGCCCTTTGACGGCGGCCACGGCGAGAACCACGACCTGAAGCTGGGCTCCGGCCAGTTCGTTCCCGGTTTCGAGGAGCAGGTCGTCGGCATGAACCCCGGCGAGGAGAAGGA
>CAZHEG010000043.1:0-7551 GCA_964531435.1 uncultured Oscillospiraceae bacterium
CGGTGATGAACTTGGCGGAGCCGTCGGGCTCGTCGCCGCCGGAGAAGCCGCCGGGAATGAAGATCATCTGGCTCTGGGCGATCTTTTCCGCCACGGTGTCCACGCTGCGGGCCACATCGTCGGCGGTCAGGTTGCGGATCACAACGATCTCGGCATCGGCACCGGCGGCCATCATGGCCCGGGCGGAATCGTACTCGCAGTTGGTGCCGGGGAATACAGGAATCAGCACCTTGGGCTTTGCGGTGCGGACAGCGGGAGCCTTGCCGCAGCCGCCGTCATAGGCAAAGACGGGGATCTCCTGCTCCTTGTGGGATACCCGGGTGGGATAGATATGCTCCAGTACACCCTCGTTCAGCTCCAGCAGCTCATCGATGGATGCGCTGTCGTTTTCCAGGGTGATGACACCCTCATCGGTGGTGCAGCCGATCTTCATGGCACCGGGAACTGTAATGTCCTCCGTAAGCTCAGCCACGATGAAGCCCCAGAAGGGCAGGTGCCAGTTTTCTGCCAGCTCCGCGCAGGAGCGGAAGCCGATCCCATTGCCGAAGGACATCTTCATCACGGCTTCGCCCAAACCGTTTTCCACAGCCCAGGCTGCCTTGACCTTGCCCTGCAGGTGCAGATCGTGGAATGCCTGCCAGGCGGCCTTCATGCTCTCTGCGCTCTCGTCGGTGGGGCCGAAAACATACACGGGATGGCCCGCTTCCTTAAATTCGGGTGTCAGGATCTCGTTCTTGCCGATGGGGGCGATGGCAAAGGAGATCAGGGTAGGGGGAACATCCTTGTCCATGAAGGTGCCGGACATGGAGTCCTTACCGCCGATGGCGGCGGCACCCAGCTCCAGCTGGGCATCCAGGGCACCCAGCAGCGCCGCAAAGGGCTTGCCCCAGCGGGCGGGCTCATTTTTCAGCTTTTCAAAGAATTCCTGCAGGGTCAGGTAAGCCTTGCGGTAGTCCGCGCCGGCGGCTACCAGCTTTGCCACGGAATAATAGACCGATGCGTGGGCGCCGGTGTAGGGATCCAGGCTCAGGTGGTCCGGGTCACAGCCCCAGGCCATCACGCTGCCCTGGTCGGTATCCTCGCCGGGGAGCACAGGCAGCAGGGCCGCCATGGCCTGGGCGGGGGTCCGCTGGGTTTTGCCGCCGAAGGGCATCAGCAGGGAGCCGGTTCCGATGCTGCCGTCAAAGCGCTCCACAAGGCCCCGGCGGCTGGCAGTCTTGAGATCCTTTGCCATTTCCCGCAGAGAGCCGTAGAGGGGCTCGCTGAGGGCGCTCAGGTCCTTCCGGGTAACGTCAATGGTGGTGTGCTTGCTGGCACCGTTAGTATCCAGGAATGCCCGGGACAGGTCCGCGATGGTCTGGCCTCTCCAGGTCATTACCATCCGCTCTTCCTCGGTGACCACAGCCACCCGGTAAGCTTCCAGGTTTTCGTCCTGGGCGGCGGCGATGAAGCGGTCCGCGTCCTCGGGGGCTACTACAACAGCCATCCGCTCCTGGGATTCGGAGATGGCAAGCTCGGTGCCGTCCAGGCCGTCATATTTTTTGCGCACGGCATCCAGGTCAATGCGAAGACCGGCGGCCAGTTCGCCGATGGCGACGGAAACGCCGCCTGCGCCGAAGTCATTGCAGCGCTTGATGAGCCGGGTCACCTCGGAGTTGCGGAAGAGGCGCTGGATCTTGCGCTCCTCGGGGGCGTTGCCCTTCTGGACCTCCGCGGCCTGGGTCACCAGGGATTTCAGGTTGTGGCTCTTGGAGGAGCCGGTGGCACCGCCGATGCCGTCACGTCCGGTGCGGCCGCCCAGCAGGATCACCACATCACCGGGGGCGGGACGCTCCCGGCGGACATTGGATGCGGGAGCCGCGGCAACAACAGCGCCGCATTCCAGACGTTTCGCCACATAGTTTTCGTGGTACATTTCCGCCACGTGACCGGTGGCCAGGCCGATCTGGTTGCCATAGGAGGAGTAGCCCGCCGCCGCGGTCTGGCACAGCTTGCGCTGGGGCAGCTTGCCGGGCAGCGTTTCATTCAGGCTCTTCCGGGGGTCAGCCGCGCCGGTGACGCGCATGGCCTGGTGCACATAGGCACGGCCGCTGAGGGGATCGCGGATGCAGCCGCCGATGCAGGTGGCAGCGCCGCCGAAGGGCTCGATCTCCGTGGGATGGTTGTGGGTCTCGTTCTTGAACATCAGCAGCCAGTCCTGATCTTCGCCGTTTACCTTGGCGTTTACGTGGATGGAGCAGGCGTTGATCTCCTCGCTCTCGTCCAGCTCAGGGAGCAGGCCCCGCTTCTTCAGGGTCTTTGCGCCGATGGTGGCAATGTCCATCAGGGTCTGGGGCCGCTTGGCGGCCTTTTCCTCGCCGTAGACCTCCACACGGGCGGCAAGATACCGCTCGTATGCCGCCTGAACGGTGGGATCGTCGATCTTCACATCGTCAATGATGGTGGAGAAGGTGGTGTGGCGGCAGTGGTCGGACCAGTAGGTATCCACCACCCGAATTTCGGTGATGGTGGGGTCCCGGTGCTCGGTGTCCCGGAAATAGTTCTGCAGGAATTTCAGATCGTCCAGATCCATGGCAAGGCCCAGGGAGTCCAGGGCAGCGGCAAGACCCTGATCGTCCAGGGCGGTGAAGCCGGTGACTTCGGCTACCTTCTGGGGCACTGCATATTCCACCGTCAGGGTCTCGGGCAGGGCAAGGCTTGCCTCCCGGCACTCCACCGGGTTGATCACATGGTGCTTGATGGCGGCGATGTCCGCGTCGGACAGGTCACCCTCCAGAACGTAGACCTTGGCGGAGCGGACGGTGGGCCGCTCGCCCTGGCTGAGGATCTGGATGCACTGGGCAGCGGAGTCGGCCCGCTGGTCAAACTGGCCGGGCAGGGGCTCCACGGCAAAGACGGCCTTTCCGGTGGGTGCCACGAAGCTGACGGTATCCACCTGGGGCTCGGAAAATACGGTGCCTACGGCGTAGTCAAACAGCTCCTTGTCGATGTTTTCCACATCATAGCGGTTCAGCACCCGGACGGCGGACAGGGCACTGATCTGCAGGAAATCCTTTACTTCGTGCAGGACACCGTCTGCCTCGTGGGTCTGGCCCTCGATCTTTTCAACGTATACGCGATAAACCATGGGGTCATTTCCTCCTAGTTTATATTATTCTGTGGCGATCCCCCGGACATTGCTGTAAGCCATAGGGGATCACCGGTTCGCGGTGACAGTAATTTCTTATTTCAGTGCCTGCAGTGCCCGCTGACCGATGTCGGAGCGGCGGTAGGTGCCTTCAAATTTCACGCCGTCGCTGAGACGGTATGCCTCCTTCACCGCATCCTCCAGGGAGTCTGCGATGGCGGTGGTTCCGGTGACACGGCCGCCGGAGGTTACAAGCCTTCCGTTTTCCAGCTTTGCGCCGGCAACGAAGGTGGCCTTTTCCGCTTCCTGGGTGAAGGTGATCTCAAAGCCCTTTTTATAGGCGGTGGGATAGCCGTTGGATGCCAGAATGACACAGCAGGCATGCTTGTCCGCGAATTTCACTTCGGTGTCTGCCAGTGTGCCGTCGGTGCAGGCGCGCATGACGGTCAGCAGATCGCTTTCCAGCAGCGGCAGCACGACCTGGGTCTCCGGGTCGCCGAAGCGGCAGTTGTATTCGATGACCTTGGGCCCATCAGGGGTGATCATCAGGCCGAAATACAGGCAGCCCTTGAAGGTGCGGCCTTCGGCATTCATGGCGGCAATGGTGGGCAGGAAGATCTCCTGCATGCACTGCTGCGCCACATCGCCGGTATAGCAGGGGTTGGGAGCTACGGTGCCCATGCCGCCGGTATTCAGGCCGGTGTCGTGGTCGCCGATTCGCTTGTGGTCCATGGAGGAAACCATGGGCTTTACCACCTTGCCGTCGGTGAAGGCCAGAACGGACACTTCAGGACCGGTGAGGAATTCCTCGATGACCACGGTGGAGCCGCTCTTGCCGAAGATGCCGCCTTCCATCATGTCATGCACGGCGGCGATGGCCTCCTGGCGGGTCTGGGCGATGATCACGCCCTTGCCCAGTGCCAGGCCGTCCGCCTTGATGACGGTGGGGATGGGAGCGGTTTTTAGGTAGCTGAGGGCGGCGCTTACGTCGCTGAACACCTCGTATTTCGCGGTGGGGATGCCGTATTTCTTCATCAGGTTCTTGGAAAAGACCTTGCTTCCCTCGATGATGGCGGCGTTTGCCCTGGGGCCGAAGCAGGGGATGCCCTTTGCTTCCAGCGCGTCCACGCATCCCAGCACCAGGGGATCGTCCGGGGCAACCACGGCATAATCGATGGCATTCTCCACCGCAAAGGCGGTGATCTTTTCGATATCCGTGGCGGCGATGGGAACGCAGACGGCATCCTTCGCAATGCCGCCGTTGCCCGGCAGGGCGTAGACGGTTTCCACATCGGAATTCTTTTTCAGAGAGCGGATGATGGCGTGTTCCCGGCCACCGCCGCCGACAACTAACAGCTTCATAAGTACCTCCGGTGATGATAAATTACAGGTTACAAATTATAAATTCAGGTGTTTTTTGAAGGGAAATTTATAATTTTTAATTTGTAATTGTGAATTGTTTAGTGGTGGAACAATCTCATGCCGGTGAAGGCCATGACCATGCCGTGCTTGTTGCACTCCTCGATCACCAGATCGTCACGGATGGAGCCGCCGGGCTCGGCGATGAACTTGACGCTGGAGGCGGCTGCCCGCTTGATATTGTCGGGGAAGGGGAAGAACGCATCGGAGGCCAGGGACACGGCAAAGCCGCCGCACCATGCCTTCTTTTCTTCATCGGTCAGCTTTTCGGGCTGGGCGGTGAAGTAGTTCTGCCAGATGCCGTCGGCGCAGACATCCTCTTCATTGCCGTTGATGTAGCTGTCGATGACATTGTCCCGCTCGGGGCGGCCCATATTGGGCAGGAAGGGCAGGTCCAGGGTCTTGGGATGCTGGCGCAGCAGCCAGGTATCCGCCTTGGTGCCGGCAAGGCGGGTGCAGTGGATCCGGCTCTGCTGTCCGGCGCCCACGCCGATGGCCTGGCCGTTCATGGCATAGCAGACGGAGTTGGACTGGGTGTACTTCAGGGTGATCAGGGCCACGATCAGGTCACGCTGGGCTGCTGCGGGAAGCTCCTTGCCGGCGGTGACCACATTCTCCAGCAGGTGGGAGCCGATCTTGAAATTGTTGCGGCCCTGCTCAAAGGTGATGCCGAAAACATCCTTGGTCTCCTGGGGAGCGGGGACGTAGCTTTCGTCGATCTGCACCACATTGTAGCCGCCCTTGCGCTTGGTCTTGAGGATCTCCAGCGCCTCGGGCTCGTAGCCGGGGGCGATCACGCCGTCGGAAACCTCCCGGGCCAGCAGCTTGGCGGTGGTCACGTCACAGACATCGGACAGGGCGACCCAGTCGCCGAAGGAGCACAGGCGGTCGGTGCCCCGGGCGCGGACATAGGCGCAGGCCAGGGGGCTTTCGTCCAGGCCTTCCACATCTTCCACGAAGCAGGCTCTTTTCAGTCCCCGGTCCAGGGGCAGGCCGATGGCGGCACCGGCAGGGGAGACGTGCTTGAAGGATGCGGCGGCAGGATAGCACAGGGCCTCCTTCAGCTCTTTGACCAGCTGCCAGGAGTTCAGGGCATCCAGGAAATTGATGTAGCCGGGACGGCCGTTCAGTACGGTGATGGGAAGCTCACTGCCGTCCTTCATATAGATGGAAGCAGGCTTCTGGTTGGGATTGCAGCCGTATTTCAGTTCAAAAGATTTCATGGTAATGACCTCCGTGTTTGAGTGTTCAAATTGCGGTTTTAGGTTTGCGCTGCATCAAGGAAACGTACGCCATTGCCGCGTCGGGCATTCGCCTTCCTCGCAATGGCTTTTTTTACTGATGCTTGTTGATGATCCTCTGCTGATATTCGCCGGTGGTCAAGCTGGTATAGCGGACGAACAGGGAGATCTTGTTGCTCTCGTTCAGGTTATTCCACAGCTCGTTTGTAAAGCTGTCGATGTCGGAGGGGATGGTGACCCGCTCGGGCTCTCCCTGGAAGGTGGGGATCACAGGGCTGCCGTCGCAGACATAGGTGTGCAGAAAATGGCCCAAACCGGCAGTGGCGGGGTATTCCCAGAAGAACCGGGCGCAGTTTGCGCCTTCAGGATCAGCGGCCTTCAGGATGGACATCTTGTAGCTGCCGTCCTTGGCATGCAGGCCGGAGATGCGGGGGGTCCAGTTGGGACCATCGTCTTCAAACTGGCGGGTCCGCAGGGCGGCCTCCCAGCTTTCACCCCGGGAGAGGTGATCCCAGATGGTGTCGGTCTGGTCACCGTTGGTGACGATCAGGCCCCGGCCGATCTCCCGGACGGGATGATAGATGATCAGGTGGGGGTCCTTCATAAGGGCGGGATCGTGGGCCTCGGTGCGGATGCCGTCAGGCTCCTGCACAAAAACACGGTTGCGGGAGTTGACGCTGCGGCCCATGATAAAGTAGGCGGCAACGGCCTGCTTGCCGTCAGGCGTGATGCCCAGCACGATGCCCCGGCCGGGGTAGGTGTTGCCGGACAGCTTTTCAGCCATGGACTTGGTTTCGTAGACGTTCATTGGTATATCCTCCAATACATGCTGTCATCGCGGTGCGCGCCGGCCCGCAATGACATTCAAATCTTTAGGTATTCTGAAGACTTGCGCAGACCTTCTCTGCCGCCTGGGGGAGCAGGATCCATTCGGCCTGCTCCATGACCCGGCGCTGCAGGGTCTCGGGCGTATCATTCTCTTCAATGGCTACTGCCTTTTGGGCGATGATCTCGCCGCCGTCGGGGATCTCGTTGACAAAATGCACCGTTGCGCCGGTGACCTTCACGCCCCGGTCCAGCGCGGCCTGATGGACCCGCAGGCCGTAATAGCCCTCGCCGCAGAAGCTGGGGATCAGGCTCGGATGGACATTCAGGATCCGCTTGGGATAGCAGGAGGTGAAATCCTCGGAGAGGATGGTCATGAACCCCGCGAGAATAATGATGTCGATGGCGTGGCGGGTGAGCACTTCCTTCAGCCTTCCCTCGAATGCTTCCTGGGAGCCCAGCTGCTTTTTCAGGACCACCTCTGTGGCGATGCCGGCATTTTTTGCCCGTTCCAGGGCGTAGGCCGTGGGGTTGTTGGAGATGACCAGGGAAATGTCACCGCTGAGAAGGGTCTTACCCCGGGCGTCGATCAGCGCCTGCAGGTTGGTGCCGCCGCCGGAAACCAAAACAGCTATTTTCTTCACGCCAGGATCACCTTTTCTTCCCCTGCGGTGATGGTGCCGATGACATAGGCATCCTCGCCATGGGCCCGGAGAATGTCAAGGGCGGTATCCACCTGAGCGGCGGGGACAACGATGCTCATGCCCACGCCCATGTTGTAGGTGTTGTACATATCCTGCTGGGGGATGCTGCCGGTACTGGCGATGAGATCGAAAATGGGCAGCACCTTGATGGCGGCTCTGTCGATCCGGGCGCACAGCCCATCGGGGATGGAGCGGGGGATATTCTCGTAGAAGCCGCCGCCGGTGATGTGGGAGA
>CAZHEG010000044.1:0-7520 GCA_964531435.1 uncultured Oscillospiraceae bacterium
GGCACCAGCTTGGATGCCGGGTCCGTGTGGACCGCCTGGTCATCAAAGAAGATATGGGCGCCGAAGGCCTTCAGCACATCGCTCTTCTGCACGCCGCCCAGGAAAAATGCCTCGTCGATGCGGACGTTCCAGGCGATCAGGGTGCGGATGACCCGCTCGTGGGCCGGGGCGTTCCGGGCCGTCACCAGGGCGGTGCGGATGGGCACATTCTCGGAGCCCAGCTGCTTCTGGACCTTGGAAATGGTGGTCAGCAGCTTGGCAAAGGGGCCCTCCGGCAGGGGCTTCTTGGCGTTCAGGCGCTCATGCTCCACAAAGGCGGGCAGGCCCTCCCGCTTGAAGATCCACTCCGACTCGTCGGAGAAGATCACCGCGTCACCGTCAAAGGCGATCCGGATCTCGCCGATCTCCTCGTCGGGGCTGATGTTCAGGTCCTCGTGGGAGCAGATCATGCCCGCGGCGATGCCTGCGTTGATGGCCTCCTGCACATCATCCTCATCGGCTGACAGGAAAAGGTCTACCTTGAAGGCGGACAGGTAGGGCGAGATCTGATTGCCCCCCACCAGCGCGGCACGGGTAATGTCCAGGCCGTAGTGCTCAATGGAATTGAAAATGCGCAGTGAAGTATCCGCGCTGTTTTTGGACATGATGATGATCTCCACCAGCTGCTCGCCGCCGTCATTGAGCTTGTGCAGGGCTTTGATCAGGGGAAATGCGGTGCCGGGCTTCAGGATATCCTTCTCATGGGCGATCTGGTACTCCAGATAGGCCTGCAGGCCCTGCTCCACATAGATCCTGTTTTCCGCTTCCAGATCGAACAGCGCTCTGGAGGAAATACCAACCACCAATTTATTGTCAAGACTCACAGCCATAATGATCCCTCGCTTTCGTAAATGCTATTGTACATCACGTTTTATGATCCTGTCAAACACTTTTCGGCGAATTGTTCATAAATTATCTATTGATAATCACCGGCAGATATGATATAATTTAACGAAATATTGGAAAAATAAAGCTTTTTTGTTGCAAAGTCTTTATTTTTCCAAAAGGAAAGAGCAAAATGTTCACACGCGGCTTTTCAGGGCCGTTCTTTTTTTGAGAGGTAACATCGATGACAGAACGTTTTTTCCGGGATCTGAAAAAATATTTCCGGTATTCTGTGGTATCGGCAAAGGCGCAGCTGAAATCCGAGGTAGCCGGCTCCTACCTCAACTGGATCTGGTGGGTGCTGGATCCGCTGTGCTTTATGCTGATCTACACCTTTATCTTCGGCTATGTTTTTGACGCGGCGGAGGAGCATTTCCCCATTTTCATTTTCATCGGCCTGACCATGTGGGACTTTTTCAACCGCACGCTGACCGGCAGCGTGAAGATCATAAAAAATAACAAGCCCATCGTATCGAAGGTCTATTTCCCCAAATTTGTGCTGATTTTGACCCGGATGTGGGTCAACGGCTTCAAAATGCTGATCTCCTTCGGCATTGTGGCGCTGATGATGGTCATCTTCCGGGTGGAGCTGAGCCTGAATGTCCTCTGGGCGCTGCCGGTGCTGCTGGTGCTGGCGCTGCTGAGCTTCGGCTGCAGCTGCTTTCTGCTCCACTTCGGCGTATATGTGGAGGACCTTTCCAACGTGATGAACATTGTGCTGCGGGTGCTGTTTTACCTGACGGGCATTTTTTACAGCATCGAGACCCGGCTTCCCGGCTGGGGCACAGCCCTGAACCGGTACAATCCGGTGGCATTTCTGATCACCTCCATGCGCAGCTGTCTCATCGGCGGAACCGCGCCGGACCTTATGATGCTGGTCATTTGGCTGGTGGTGAGCCTTTTCCTGTGCTGTACCGGCATCCGGCTGATCTACAAAAACGAAAACAGCTATGTCAAGTCCATTTGATGAGGATCGAAATATGAGTGAATACGCCATAGAGGTAGAAAACCTCTGCATCAGCTACAAGGGTCTGAAGCGCTACTCCATCAAGCAGAATCTGCTGCTGGGAAAGCGGGCCAAGGCCGAGACCTTTGACGCGGTGAAAAATGTGAGCTTTAAAGTGAAAAAGGGCGAGATCGTCGGCCTGATCGGCAAGAACGGCAGCGGCAAATCCACCATGCTCCGCTCCATTGCCGGCATCTTCTCCCCCAACAGCGGCACCATTGATCTGCACGGCCACTCCGTTTCCCTGCTGAGCATCGGCGTGGGATTTCAGAAGGAGCTGACCGGACGGGAAAATATCCTGCTTTCCGGCATGCTGCTGGGCTTTTCCGAGGAGCAGATCCGGGAAAAGACGGATGCCATCATCGAATTTTCCGAGCTGGAAAAATTCATCGATGCCCCGGTGCGGACCTATTCCAGCGGCATGCACTCCAAGCTTGCCTTCTCCATCACCGCGATTTTGGAAACGGACATCATCCTCATTGACGAGGTGCTGAGCGTCGGCGACGTCCGTTTCAAGAAAAAGAGCTACAAGAAAATGAAGGAACTGATCTCCGACGCGGACCGGACTGTGATCATCGTCTCCCATGAGATGAAGTCCATCCGGGACCTGTGCAGCAAGGTGCTGTGGATCAACGACGGTGAATTCGTCCAGTACGGCGACACCGAAACGGTTCTGAATGCTTACGAGGAGTTTATGAAATAATAACTATGGATCAATTTATTTGGGATGAAATCAATAAGATCAAAGCCCTGATGATGCCTGGCCAGAAGCGCATCGCCAGCCACAATGTGAAAGACGAATATGTCATTTTTGTGGGCAGGAGCGAGGTTTCCCGGTACTTTGCCTGCGCCGCCATGCTGATCGCCAAGGCCGCGGACTCGGTGAAGGTGCACACGGTGGTGTGCTGCCAGGATGCAAATGCTTTCCTGGATGGCTTTTTCGCAGAGGCCGGCGGCATGGATGCCTTCGGCGGACGGGTCACCGTCACCCATGGTGCCGCCGCTTTCCTGGCCGCGCCCCCGGCATACAGCTACAAGAAGGTCCGCTTCTGCACCTTCCTGCAGGCGGAAGCGGCAGGACAGGAATATGAAGCGGAGCTGCAGCAGATCCTGGACCATGCCCGCACGGTACCCACCGCAAAGCTGGTGCACACCCAGATCATTCCCGAGCTGAAAACCCTGCCCGGCAGCATGACCTCCCTCTCCGAGCGGGAATACGAGGTCTATGCCGCCCAGTTCCCGGAAAACAGCCCCGAGCAGCTGGTCGTCCGGTGCGAGGAGCTCCTCCGGGGCGCAGCCAAGGGTGGCCTGAACACCGTGGTGACCCGGATGCAGAATGTATTCGGCCCCGGGGTGGCGAACCGCCACACCGACGCACTGCGCAGCGGCCTGCTGGGCGGTACCGTGACCACGGACAGCGGCGTGTGCAACTGCTACATCGACATGAACCACATCACCTTTGCCGCGGCCCAGGTCCACTGGATGTTCGTCAAGGGCAAGAGCGGCAATATTTATAATCTGGCTCAATTCGTCACCACCCCCTTCCGGCTGGCGGCGGACACCTATTACCTTCTTGCCGACCACGGCGTGAAGCTGGACTGCCAGAGCAGCCCCGTCCGGGAGGAATACCATCTGCTGTGCCGCAAGAAGGCCCAGCCGGTGCTCTCTTCCAAGTATGCCGCCGGCAATCTGGTGGAAAACATCTACAAGAGCATCATCAGCGGTACGGAGCTTGTTTATCAGAACCGGAATGACCGTTTCATTTATGACGGCAAGCTGGAGGAGATCAAGCGCATCGAGCTGGACATGATGGCCGAGATCAAGCGCATCTGTGACAAGCACGGCATCAAGTACTTCCTGGTGGGCGGCTCCATGCTGGGCGCGGTGCGCCACCATGGCTTCATCCCCTGGGATGACGATCTGGACATCGGCATGCTCCGGGAGGATTATGAGAAATTCGCTGAAGTTGCCCCCGGCGAGCTGGACGAAAAATATAGTTACCAGTCCTACCGCTCCGGCGACGGATCCCACTACATTTTCGACAAGATCCGCCTGAAGGACACCTTCTTCTCCACCAAATTCTCCGACCGCTTCGCCATGGAAAACGGCCTGTTCATCGACATTCTGGTCTATGACAGGACGGCAAAGAGCAAGGCCGCCCAGGACCGCCACATCAAGGCCCTGTGCATCTGGTCCCGGGCCATCAACGTCCGCTGGGTCAACGTGCCCCGCAAGAATGTGGCTTACCGGCTGACCAAGCTGCTCCTGCCCGTGATGCGGCTGTTCCCCATGGCCTTCTACCACAAGGTATTCGACCGGATCCTGACCCACTATGACCGCACCGACAGCCCCTGGCTCATTGACGGCGTGGGCCAGAACATCCGCAAGGGCGCGTTCCCCGCGGAGTGGTTCGACGAGATCATTGAGGTCCCCTTCGAGAATATGACCCTTCCCATCCCCGCAAAATATGATGAATATCTGCGGCACTGGTATGGGGAAAAATATATGCAGCTGCTGCCCATTTCCCAGCGCAATTCCGGCCACATCATGAAGCGGATCGACCTGGGCAGCTATGTTACCGGCTTCGGCCTGCCCCAGGGCGAGTATCACAAGGCAAGCCTTGCGGGAGAACTGTACGACGAATAAGCAAGAGAGAGAAAGACAAGACAGCAACAACAAGAGGAAAATGATATGAATATTGGATTGATCATTGCCGGCGGCGTAGGCTCCCGGATGAAAGCAAAAATTCCCAAGCAGTTTATGCGGGTATATGGCAAGGAAGTGATCTTCTACACTCTGGAGGCGTTCCAGCGTAACCGGGATATCGACGCCATCGCCGTGGTATGCCTGTCGGGATGGCAGGATGTGCTGCGCCGGGGCGCCGAGGAATACGGCATCACCAAGATGCTTAACCTGCCGGATCACGGCATCATCACCGGCGGCGACAGCGGCATGCACTCCCTGCGCAACGGCATGCAGTACCTGAAGGAGAATTTCTCCCCCGACTCCATCGTGGTCATTCACGATGCGGTGCGTCCCCTCATCAGCCAGGATATCATCGCCGCCAACATCGCCGGCGTCATCCGCCACGGCACCGCCATCACCACCCTGCCCGCCACCGAGGCTCTGCTGCAGGTGACGGAGGATAATCCCGACAATTCCTCCATCGTGGTGGACCGGAGTCTGGTGATGCGGACCCAGACCCCCCAGTCCCTGCGTCTGGATAAGTTCATCTGGGCCCATGAGGAGGCCGTCAGGCGGGGCATCAAGGATACCGTGGCCACCTGCACCCTGCTGGTCGAGCTGGGCGAAAGTGTTCACCTGATTCTCGGCGAGCAGACCAACTTCAAGATCACCACCCAGGAGGATGTGGACCTGATGAAGGCCTATCTGAAAATGGGCATGAACAGGAGATAAGTATGACCGACGTGGTTCAAAATGACATCCGCCGCATCGCGGACTATCCCCTGGCCTGGGAAAAGCTGGAGGGCAGGACCCTCCTGGTCACCGGGGCTACCGGCTTCATCGGCTCCTATATCATCCGCTCCGTCTTAGAGCACGTCCGCCGGACAGGCAGGCAGATCCGCATTGCCGCCATGGTGCGAAGCGCCCGGCGGGCAGAGGCGAAATTCGCGGAATACGCGGATCTCGGCTGCATCGAATATATCGAGGGTGACGTGACCGAGCCGGTGAAAAGCGAGGTAAAAGCGGACTATATCATCCACTGCGCCTCCAACGCTGCACCGGATCTCTACGCCAGCGACCCGGTGGGCACCATGCGCATCAATTTCTTCGGCACCAGCCATATGCTGGACTTCGCCGCCAGGTGCGGCTGCCGGAAATTTCTGTATGTTTCCACCATTGAGGTCTACGGCAGAACGGAGAAGGGCATCATCGGCGAAGAGGATTTCGGCTACATTTCCTCCTCCAATGTCCGCTCCTGCTATCCCGAGAGCAAAAAGTGCTGCGAAAATCTGACCGTTTGCTACGGCAGGCAGTACGGCGTCCCCGTTTCCGTGGGCCGGCTCAGCTACATCTACGGTGCCGGCATGAGCAAGACCGACAGCAAGGTCTGTGCCCTCTTCGCCCGTGAGGTTGCCGCGGGCCATGACCTTGTCCTTAAGAGCGAGGGCAAGCAGCTGCGCTCCTACACCTATGTCAGCGACGCCATCACGGGACTGCTGACGGTGCTGCTGGAGGGCGAGGACGGCGGCTGCTACAACATCGCCTCCCATGAGTCCCGGATCACCATTGCGGACATGGCGCAAAAGTACTGCGAGCTGTTCCCGGAGAAGGGCTCGAAGGTGCGCTTTGAGCTGCCCAGCGACTACGAAAAGGGCGCGTTCAGCTTCATTGCCGACGCGGTTCTGGATTCCACCCGGCTGGAGAGCCTTGGCTGGAAGAGCCAGGTCTCCCTGGACGAGGGGCTGCGCTTTGCGGTGCTGGACTGCGAATAAGATCAAAAGGCCGTTCCCGGTTGGGAACGGCCTTTCGCTTATAATCCAATATATTGCAGGATGCGCTCCGTGCTGTTTCCGTCACAGGCGGAGGCGTGGAGGAGCCTGGTCTTTTCCAGCGCATCCAGCTTCGGGTCCCGAAGAGCTTCCAGCACCGCAGCCTGAAGCTCCGTCTCCTCTGTTACCAGGTAGGGACACAAGGACTCATAGGGCACGTAAAAGCCCCGCTTCTGCAGATATTCCTCCTTGTCCGGGGCGAACAGCACAACGCTCTTCCCCAGGAACAGGTACTCGATGAGGACGGTGGAATAGTCGGTGATCAGAAGATCCGCCACGCAAAGCAGCCGCTCCGTGGGGATGGCGCAGTTGGACAAATGATAGCGGTCATCCACATGGGGATGGACCTTCCGCAGGAGATAATAACCGTCCCCAAGCTGCTTTTCCAGGGCCGCGATGGCTTCCATGCCCACCTGCCTGGGATCTCCGGCGCTGCCCCGGAAGGTGGGGGCCCAGAGAATGACGGTCTTGCCCACGGCCTGGGGATGGGCGGCAAAAAACTCCTGCCTGCACCGCTGTCGCCAGGCTTCATCAAAAAACACATCCGTCCGGCTGACACCCAGGGGCTGCAGCACCCCGTCTTTTTGGTGCATGGCCCGGGACAGGGGCTCCACGCAGGCGGGAGAGCTGACCGGCAAAAGATCGTAATTGCGGTAGACCTCGCCCCGGTAGCCGGCGGGAATATCCTCTGTTGTATCGTAACCCATCTTCTTCATCAGGCCGCAGCCATGCCACAGCTGGATAACGGTGGTCTTGTGGCTTTTCCGGCAGGCGGACACCGGGAGGAAATTATCACAGATGAAAACATACTTCGCCCGGGCGTAGCTGCGCATGAACTTCAGGGAAAAGCGCAGGGAAGCCAGCTGGCTCACCTTCGCGAAATTGCACAGCTCCACGGAAATGGGGTGACCCTTTTCCGTCAGGCGGCGGTGGATGGCCTCCATGCTGAAGGGCAGGGTGTCATGGTGGGCGTCGGCAAAGATGATCAGGTCCTTCTCCCGGCCCGCGTAAACCGCGCTCCAGAAGCCGTAGGCACAGGGCAGAACGGCATTTTGCAGCAGCATCTTGATCCCCTG
>CAZHEG010000045.1:0-7468 GCA_964531435.1 uncultured Oscillospiraceae bacterium
CGGGTGAATTTATTGTCATGCCTGCCCGCCCAACGGTTGATTTCGTAGGTAACAGAAACCACCAGGGGCAGCAGAAGCAGCTTGAAAACGATCATGATAAGGCGGTACAGGAAGCTTCCGCGAATGGCTGCAAGACCGGGAATAATGGTCAGCAGCAGCGAGGACGCAACGGAAAACAGCAGCACGGAGATCACCATCACCACCAGCAGGAAGCTGGTGCCGCAGCGGGGATGCAGCCGGGTCTGGGCGCGGACATTTTCAACAGTCAGGGGTAGGCCAGCCTCGTAGCAGCGGATGGTCTTATGCTCCGCGCCATGGTAGGAAAACACCCGCTTCATCTCCTTCATTCTGGAAACCAGCAGCATATATCCCATAAAGATGACCATACGGACCAGACCTTCGATCAGGTTCTGCACCAGGTTGCTGCTGACGATCCGGTCAAAGAAACCGCCGATCACCATAGGCAGCAGGAAAAACAGCACGATGGACATACCAAGACCCATGAACACCGCAAAACCGATCAGCGCCTTCTGGAACTTCTCATTGCCCAGCTTCTTTTCCAGCCAAAGATCCAGCTTGCTGGGCTCCTCCTCGCTCTCCTCCGGGGAAAGATCCGCCGAGTGCATCAGCGCCTTCACGCCCTGCACCTGGGAGTCGAAGAAATTGACGCAGCCACGAATCAAGGGCCAGGTCTTATAGGAACCGGGCTTGGGCAGCTTTCGGTCCGTAACCTCGATCTGGAGCTCCCCAGCCGTCCGTACGACCACCGCATCCTTCTCGGGACCGCGCATCATGATGCCTTCGATCAGAGCCTGACCGCCGATGCTTGTCTTAAATTTCTCGCAGCAGGGCTGCTGATTTTTATCGCTCATTTGTATAAAACCTTCCTTACTGGGATATGGGCAGTCGCACGGTAACCAATGTACCTCCGCCGGGGGCATTCTCCAGTGTCAGCTCGCCGTTGTGCATCTGCACGATCTCATCGCAGACGGCCAATCCGATGCCGGTGCCCCGGGCCTTGGAGCTGCCCTTGTAGAATTTGCGCTTCACCAGATGGATCTCGTCCTCCGGGATGCCCGGGCCATAGTCCCGAATCCGCACCACCACATCCGGATCCTCCAGATGGATAGAAGCTTCGATTCTACCGCCCTCGCCGCCATGTTTCGCGGCGTTGTCAAGTATATTCAGGAAAACCTGCCGCAGACGTTTCACGTCGCAGGGGATCTCCGGGATATCTTCGTCATTGTCAAAATAATGCAGGTGGATGTTCTCCTGCGTCAGCCGGCTGCTGTACATATACACCGTATCCTCAAATTCTCCCCGAACGTCCGATAATTCGATGTTCAGCGTCATACGGTTGTCCTGCATTCTGTTGAAGTCCAGCAGTTCCACCACCATTTCCGTCAGCCGCTTGCCTTCCCGCTGGATGATGGTCATGCCCCGCCGGGTATCCGGATCCAGGGTGTCATCCGCCAGCAGTGTTTCACTCCAGCCGGTGATGGCGGTCAGGGGTGTCCGCAGCTCATGGGAAAGGGAGGAAATAAATTCCCTCTGCATGATCTCATTCTGGTTGATCTGCCAGGACATATCATTGATGGTCTCGGCAAGCTCGCCGATCTCATCATCGTAAATGGGATTGATCTGAATGCCATAGGTACCCGCGGCAATTCGCTTTGCTTTTTCCGTGATCTCCGCCACCGGGACCAGAATGGAGCGGATATAGTAGTTACTGCTCATCAGTACGGCGAACAGCAGCACCAAAAGCGCCACAAAAGCGATAAACGCCACCATCATGATCTGGCGGTCGATCAGCCGGGTGGAGGTAACAAAGCGCATCACGCCCACCACCTCACCGGTGCTGTAAACCACCGGGCCGGAAACGGCAATGATCCGTTCTCCCGTGCTGGGGTCCTTACCCCGGTAGCCCCTGACCTTCAGCGAGCTGATCGCATCCTGAATCTCCGTGGTGGATGGATCCTCCATCAGCCATCCGCCGTAAGAGGTGGCAACGATCTCCCCATTGGCGTTCAGGAACTGCAGCTCCAAAACGTTCTTATCTTCATAGGTTTCCGCATAGTTGACGCAGGCGGCGTAGCATTCATTGAAGCTGCGCCCGGTAAACTCCGCCAGAAACTCCGTGATGTTGGAGGCACGGTAGCGCATATCCGCCTCCACGCCGGAGTAATAGTAGGCAGCGAAGGACATGGTAACGGCAGCCGCGCAAAGGACACCAAAAAGGCAGACGACACCTACGGTGTTCATCAGCCAGCGCTTGCGCAATCCTCCCTGTTTTTTCATGCCGTCCTCCTGCCTTTTATCTTTTTATGCGCTCCACTTATAGCCAAAGCCCCACACTGTGGTAATGTAGGTCGGCTCTGTGGGATCATCCTCGATCTTGATGCGAAGACGGCGGATATTCACATCCACGATCTTCAGCTCACCCTCATATTCTCTGCCCCATACGGAGGTCAGAATGTCCTCACGGGACAGTGCCCGGCCGGGGTTCAGCATAAACAGCTTCACGATGGCATATTCCACCTGGGTCAGGCGGATCCGGGTCCCGTTCTTCTCCACGCTGCGGTTGCGGGTGTTCAGCACGAAGGGGCCCTGCTGCAGCAGCTCGTCGGGAGTAAAGTTCTCCCCGCCCACCCGGCGGAACAGGGCATCGATCCGGGCCGTCAGCTCCGCGGGAGAGAAGGGCTTGGTCACATAGTCGTCGGCGCCGGTCATCAGGCCGGTCACCTTGTCCATTTCCTGGGTGCGGGCAGTGAGCATGATCACGCCCATTTTCTTGTTGCCTGCCCGGATGCGGCGGCAGACCTCGAAGCCATCCATATCCGGCAGCATAATGTCCAGAATGGCGACGCCGATATCGGGGAACTGCTGAAGCTTATGCAGCGCCTCATGACCGGTGCCTGCCTCGACCACGTCGTAGCCGGCCCGCTTCAGGTTGATCACCACAAAGCTGCGGATATTCTCTTCATCTTCCAGAATGAGTACCTTTTTCATGATCTGTCCTCCCTCGCGTCAATCACTGCCGGTTCCATCCTCACCGATGAGGTGGAAGGCCTTGATCACGGATTCTTTCGTCATATTATAGGTGGTGGAGATCGCCTCCAGGTTGGCTGCATAGATGATGGTATCGCCGCGGTACAGAACGAAGCGGTTTTCCTTGATGGCCTGCTCTTCCCGCTTCTGCCCTGTCAGAACATACAGGGTCATCAGCTTCTGGGAATCCCGGTAGCCCTCCGACCACAGGCTGAATTCAAAGCCGCTGCCCTTCTGGGTCACATTGTACCAGGGCACCAGAACACCCTCCAGCTCCATATACCAGCCGCCCACAAAGTTGTGGTAGGTGAACATCTTGTCCACCTGGGTTCCGTCGGACCGCAGGGAATACCAACGGATCAAATACTGTCCAAGGGTACTGGCTGCGCCGTCGGCGGTCTGCATTCTCAGGATCTTCGGAAGCTCCAGAATGCCGTCGCCGTCAATATCCGACGCATAAATGTCATATTCCCGCATGGTCTGGGTGCTGACGCCGGAATCCTCGGAAACGGAAATATTATTCAGCACTCCCCCGTTCATGGTGAATACGTCGGTAATGATGCCGTTTCCGCCGGAGGGAGTGCTTGCAACGTAGATCGCCTTGACGCCATCCTCCAGGGAGCCCTCCACGATGCGCAGAATATTTTCCGCAGCCACCGACATACTGACCTCCTGGGTCTGAATCTCACCCTGATCCTTCAGGGAGTAGGCCTGGAAAATACCGCCACCCGTTTCGCCGGACCGAAGCAGCAAAAGCTCACTGCGTCCGTCCTCATCCAGGTCACAGCAGTAGAACTCGGAATAATTCGCGGACATCAGCTGTACCAGCTTCCCCTGATCATAGGTAAATACGGAAACAGACCGGGCAACCTGGTTGCTGATCTGCCGTCCCACCACGATCTCATAGCCGGGGCGGCCATCCATTTCGATGTATTCCACCTGGTCAAAGTCCGAACCGGCACTGACAACGGCATCGATCAGCTCGTATTTTTCGCCGTCGCCCGCAAACAGCAGCATCTGCAGGGGCTTGTCGGAATTATCCTGGGCAAAAACCACATATTCCGACTCACCGTCCCCATCCAGGTCAACAGACTGGACTGTCTGCTGATTATCGCCCTTCAGCGGCGCGCTGTACTCCAGATTAGCAAGTGCCGACTGCAGCACCGACTGCAGGTTGGTATACTCCTCCGACCGCTTGGGCAGGCAGTACAGGTCACTGACACCGCCACTGGAGCATCCGCAAAGCAGGAGCGTCACCATCGCCAGCAGGATCAAGATATTCCGTTTTCTGACCATGGCAGATCACTCCTCTCATCCTGATATTATAGCACACTTTGTCCCAAAAAGAAAGTTATTTCAGCACCACATTCTCATCGCCCAGCACATTTTTCAGTTCACTGATCATCCGGCTGTCCAGCTGGGCCTGGGCGCCCCGCATTTTCCGGGTATCGGCAAAGAAAACCTTCACAGCACTGTTGCCGGGGAACATATTCACGATGGCCCGAACCTTCCGGAACCGGGGATCATTTTCCCCGTCCAGCTTCAGGTACAGCGTTCCATCCTGAACCGCTTTGGGCTTTTCCTGAACAGGCTCCGGTTCCCGCTCCGTAATATCCGAAATGGGGCGGGCCCGGTTAATGACGATCTGTGGCTCCTTTTCGTCCCGGATGCTGAGCCGCCCGGTGATGATCACAGGGCTGTTTTCCTTCAAATAACTGCCAAACTGGCTGAGTACATTGGAAAATGCCAGCATTTCAATGGCAGCGGTATCATCCTCCACGCTGACGTAAGCCATCATGGAATTGTTGCGGGTGGTCTTCATCTTCACCGACTGCACGATGCCCGCCACGGAAACGATGGAGTCATCCTTGTAGGTGCTCTCTTCATCCATCAGCGCACCGATGGGCACCACCCGGGTCCCCTTCAGCTTCTGGCGGTAGTCATCCATCGGATGGCCGGAAATGTAAATACCGGTGGTCTCCTTCTCCATAGCCATCCGCTCCGCGGGGCTCAGCTCCGGCAGCTTGGGGATCGGAATGGAGGCCGCCTGATCGTCCTCCTCCAGCATGGCGAACATTCCCATCTGCCCCTCCAGATTCTTCTTTCGGGAGGCAGAAACACTGTCCATCATGCTGTCGTACACCGCCAGCAGCTCGCTGCGGTTCCGGCCAAAGCAATCCATGGCACCGCACTTGATAAAGTTTTCAACCGCCCGCTTATTCAGCTCACCTTCGCCCATGCGCTGCAGGAAATCCTCCAGCGACCGGAAGGGCCCGTCGGCCCGCTTGCTTTCCACGGCACGAATGAGGTTATAGCCCACATTCTTCACCGCGCCAAGGCCGAAGCGGATGGAGTCCCCCTCCACAGAGAACTGGGCGCAGGAATGGTTGATATCCGGGGGCAGCAGCTTGATGCCCAGCTCCTTGCACTCCGCAATATAGCCGGAGATCTTCGCCGCGGAATCCAGCACCGAGGTCATCAGTGCCGCCATATACTGCCGGGGATAATGGCACTTCAGGTACGCCGTCTGATAAGAAACCACGGCATAGCACACCGCGTGGGCCTTGTTAAAGGCGTAGTTGGCAAATTCAACGATCTCATCGTAAATAGACTGTGCCGCCGCCTCGCTGACGCCGCCCGCGATACAGCCCCGGATGCCCTGGGCGGGGTCACCGTAGACGAAGGTCTTGCGCTCCGACTCGATGACCTTCATCTTCTTCTTGGAGATCGCCCGGCGGATGTTATCCGCCTGACCCATGGTATAGCCGCCAAGACTCTGGAAAATGGCGATAACCTGCTCCTGATACACGATGCAGCCATAGGTGACCTTTAGAATCGGCTCCAGCAGCGGGGTTTTATAGGTGATCTTCCGGGGATCCAGCTTGTTCGCGATAAACGCGGGAATGGAATCCATAGGGCCGGGGCGGTACAGCGCCACGATAGCGGTAATGTCTTCGATGGAGCTTGCCTTCATGTTGACACAGACGCCGGTCATGCCGGCGGACTCCAGCTGGAACACACCCTGGGTCTTGCCCTCTGTCAGCATCCGGAAGGTCTCCGGGTCGCTGTCGCTGACCTTGCTGATATCAAAATCAGGCTCCTGCAGGCGGATCTGTTCCTCCGCGTCCCGGATGACCGTCAGGTTCCGCAGCCCCAGGAAGTCCATTTTCAGCAGGCCCAGCTCCTCGATGGTGGTCATGGTGTACTGGGTCACGATGGTATCGTCATTGCGGCTCAGTGGCACGTAGGTGCACACCGGATCCGCGGTGATCACCACGCCCGCCGCGTGGGTGGAGGTATTTCTGGGCATGCCCTCCAGCTTCATGGCGGTGTCGATCAGCTTTTTCACTCTGGGGTCGCCATCGTACTTCTCTTTCAGCTGGGGACTGACCTCCAGGGCTTCCTTCAACGTGATGTGCAGTGTTGTGGGAACCAGCTTCGCCACCACATCGGTTTCGGCATAGGTAAAATTCAGCGCCCGGCCCACGTCCCGGATGGCGCCCCGGGCAGCCATGGTGCCAAAGGTGGCGATCTGCGCCACACGGTCGGCGCCGTACTTGCGCACCACGTAATCAATGACCTCGCCCCGGCGCTCCTGGCAGAAGTCGGTATCGAAGTCGGGCATGCTGACACGCTCGGGATTCAGAAAACGCTCGAAGATCAGGGCGTATTTCATGGGATCCACTTCCGTGATATGCAGGCAGTAGGCCGCAATGGATGCCGCGCCCGAGCCACGGCCCGGACCCACCGGAATTCCCTGCTCCTTTGCATACCGGATAAAATCCCAAACGATGAGATAGTAGTTCACGTAGCCCATCCGGCTGATGACGCCGATCTCGTATTCCAGCCGCTCCAGATATTCAGGGGGCGGATCATCATACCGCTCCTCAAAGCCCTCATAGCACAGCTTGCGGAAATACTGCTCATTGGTGTAGCCCGCAGGCACCGGGAAGGAGGGCAGATGATACTCGTGGAAGGTAAATTCCAGGTTGCACATGTCGGCGATCTTCGCCGTATTTTCAAAAGCCTCCGGGAAGCTGGGGAACAGCTCCCGCAGCTCCTCTTCGCTTTTCAGATAAAATTCCTCGGTCTGGAATTTCATCCGGTTTTCCTCGTCCACCGTCTTTCCCGTCTGGATGCACAGCAGAACATCCTGCATCTCGGCATCCTCCTTGCGGAGGTAGTGGGCGTCATTGGTGACGATCATGGGCAGGCCGGTTTCCCGGGCCAGCCGGGCGATACCCTGGTTCACCGGGATCTGCTCCTCGATGCCGTGATCCTGGAGCTCCAGATAAAAATGCTCCGGGCCGAAGATCTCACTCATGCGAAGGGCTTCCGCCTTGGCGGCGGCATAATCCTCCTCCAGCAGCCGCTGGGCAACCGCGCCGGCAAGGCAGGCGGAGGTGGCGATCAAACCCTC
>CAZHEG010000046.1:0-7392 GCA_964531435.1 uncultured Oscillospiraceae bacterium
AAAGGCGCAGCCTTTGATTTCACCGTGAGCGTTAGCGAACGATTTCACTAAAAACCGCGAGAGTTCAAATTCATACGCAAAATTGCGAAATATTTCGTTTTTATGGTCCACACATATAGGGCGGCAGGTTTCTTTTTAAGCCTGCCGGTTTCATTTTCATGGGAAAATCTGTTCAATATTGACATTCCTGCCGCTTCGGGACTATAATAACAAAAAAGAAAAGGAGCGAACCATGGAGAGCAAATGCATTCTCTTTGATCTGGACGGCACCCTGACCGATTCCGGCCCCGGCATCATCAACTGCGCCATTGCCACCTTCCACAAATACGGCATTCCCATCCCCGATGACACCACCCTTCGAACCATCATCGGCCCTCCCCTGCGGGATACCTTCGCCCGGTTCGGCATCGACGATGTGGACGGTGCGGTCACCTATTACCGCAGCCACTACAACGTGACCGGCAAGTTTGAAAATGAGCCCTACCCCGGCATTCACGAGCTTCTGAAGCGGCTGCGCGCCGACGGCCACCGCCTGTTTGTCGCCACCTCCAAGCCTGAGCACATGGCTGTGGATATCCTGGAGCACTTTGGCCTGGCACCCTATTTTGAGGTCATCTGCGGTGCAACAGCCGACGGCATCCGGGATAAAAAGAGCGCCGTCATCGCCTACGTTCTGGAGCAGATCGGCACCGAGGAGCCGGTCATCATGGTTGGCGATACGGTTTTCGATGTTGAAGGAGCAGCCGAGCATGGCATTCCCACCGTTGCCGTTGCCTGGGGCTACGGTGTTGTGGAGGATATGAAGAAAGCCGGCGCCGCCGCGGTTGCCGCCACCGCTGAAGAGCTGTATGCAATCCTGAATTCATAAAAAGAGAGCGTGTCCACCCGGGACACGCTCTTTCATTATGCGGGAAATACGTTGGTGATCCAGATAAAAATGGGCACGATCAGGGTGATCACACTGACCATCCAGGGTGTCAGCACCCGCTTGGAGCAGAACATCAGCAGCAGGCACAGGGCTGTCAGTGCCACAGGGCCAAGTACCGCCAGCTCCCGGGAGAGCAGGATAGAGAAGGTTCCGTCAGGCTGCAGGTTCAGGCCCACGGTCTGAGGCAGCTTGGACATATTCCGCAGCGCCAGCATCACCGCCGCCCAAACAACAGGCGCGGCCAGGATGACCTTCTTCAGCTTCACGATATAGGTCCAGATCAGCACCAGCACATGGTCGATCTTCTTCAGAACGGCGCTGATCTTCTTCAAAACGGGGTCAGCGGCCTCGCACAGGGCGTTCCACTTCTCCACCAAAACTTCGATAAAATTCATATGCCACCTCCGGCGGGAAACATTTTGGATATTATATCACATTTATTCCCAAGATTCAAGGCGTAATTCATCGGCATACAAAACACGGCAGGAAAGGATCTCTTTTCCATCCGTTTCCAGCAGGCCCACACTGCCGCTGTAACTGCCGCAGCTGCCGGGATTCAGGACCCACATCCCATCCTCTTCCCGGTGGCAGTCCGCCTGATGGGTGTGGCCGTAAAGGCAGGCAGCCGCGCCCATTTCCCGGGCGGCGCTATACAGCCTTCCCCTGCCGGATTTGACACCGTGCAGATGCCCATGGGTCATAAAAACCCGGACGCCGCCAATATCATAGCACTTGACGGCGATCTCATCCGGCGGACAGCGGAAACGGTCACAATTCCCCGGTACCTGATGCAGCGGGATATGGGGATACTCCTGGCGCAATATTTCGCCGTCATCGTAAAAATCCCCCAGATGGATCAGTGCGTCAGGCCGAAGTCTTTCAATGGCGTAGCGCATAAAGCTGAGGCCGGAATGGGAATCGGACAGTACCAGTATTTTCATCGTTCACCAGAACCTTTCTAAATGCATATCCTGTAACAGTTTCGCATTTATTATAGCAGGAAATTTGACAGGAGGCAATCAGATGGAGAAATTTTCCCCGGATTTGAACGGAATCGATATGGCAGCGGCTTCCCGGCTGGCCCAATCCGACGCGGCGAAGCAATTGTTTGCCATGCTGCAGCATTCCGATCCCGGTGCCCTTCAGGCCGCGTTACAGCAGGCATCGGCAGGAAATTATACAAAGGCCAAGGAGCTGCTGCAAAAGCTGATGGCAGACGAATCTGCCGGCGCGCTGCTGCGCAAGATTCAGGAAGATGCCCATGGATGAGATGGAGGAAAAGCTGGGGGCGATACTGGGCAATCCGCAGATGATGCAGCAGATCATGTCCATGGCGCAGATGCTGGGAAATTCGCAGCCCCCAAAACAGGAGGAGCAGAAGCCCGCTCCCCCGCCCCAGAACCAGATCGCGCTGCCATCACCCACCGATGCTGCCATGCTGCAAAGGCTCTATGGGCTGGCCCGGCAGTCGGGAATCGACAAAAACCAGCAGACACTGCTGAAAGCGCTGACTCCGTACCTTTCCCGGGAACGGATCGTAAAGCTGGAGAAAGCCATGCGGGCGGCAAAGATCGCTTCTCTCGCTACCACCGCCCTGGGGCAGAACGGAATACCATTATTTACAGGCAGGTGAGCCCATGTATAACCGATACATTCCACAACCGGACGGATCCTACCGCCGAAGCCAGATCCATACACCCGAGCCCGAGCCCAGACGCCCGGCTCCGCAGCCGGAATGCTGTCCGCCGGAGAAGCAGGATCCTCCCCCTCCCCCGCCGAAGTGTCCGCCGGAGCGGGAGCCGGTCCCCCCTTGCAGGCAAAACATCGGCGCGGCGGATTTCCTCCGCCAGCTGCTGCCGAAGGGGCTGGACACCGGGGATCTATTGATCATTCTGCTGCTTCTGCTGATGGCAGGAGACTGCAAGGAGGACCGCAACACCGCGCTGCTGACCCTTGTTCTGTATTTGTTCATGTAAGAAAATCATAAGTCCGCCTGCCGCCGGCAGGCGGTATTTATTGCAAGCTCTTGACGGAATTTGGCAGGGATGATAAAATATAGCAAAACAGACAAGGAGGAAAATATATGAAACATTCCAAGATTTTTGCCCTGCTGCTTTGTGCCGCCTTGCTTCTGTGCGCCTGCGGAGAAGAAGACACTCCGACTACCACCGCGCCCAGCCAGACCACCGCACCCACCGAAACAACCGCGCCCGTGGATACCGCCATGGAAATTTACCGGGATGCTGTGAATGAGCTGAGCAGCAAAACCGACGTTCAGCTTCAGGTCACCTACTCCCTGACCACAAACGCCGGGCCCGACGTATTCACGAACACCGCAAGCCAAAAGATCCTCTATCTCGGAATTGGAACAGATGACTTTGTGGCATCCGTGGATGAATCGGCAGTCTTTGGCACCTATTCCACCGACATCACGGAGCTGTACAGCGGCGGCACCATCTACACCACCGTCTACGGCAGTAATTTTTCCTCCGAGATCACCGGAGAGGAATTTATGGCCCGGCATGTTCCCGTGGTGCTGATCGACGAAGCGCTTTATGCCAAGTATGACCATGTGACCCTCGACGGCAAAACCACCTACTTTTTCTATGACGCATCCGCTCTGGAAGGCTGGGCCGAAAGCGACGGAGCGGAATTCATCTCCTCCGCTGCCGAAGCGGATCTGGATGAAAACGGTGTCCTGACCGCCTGGAGCTATACCGCGGAATACACCATTGCCGGCGCTTCCCTTTCTCTCAGCGTAGAGGTGACCGTTTCGGATCCCGCCAATCCCTCCATTGATATTCCCGGCACTGATCACTACACCCCGATCACCTACATTGACGGCCCCAGAATGCTGGAGCAGGCATACGGATATCTGCTCAGCGCCCATTCCGTTTCCTTCTCCAGCAGCGAATTGACCCTGCTGGAAGCAGCGGGCTATTATACCACTCTTTCATATACCGGTAATTCCTACGGCTCCGGGAAAAACCTGATGGCAAACATCACCACCAACTACTATGCCATGGACGGCTCCACCCAGACCGAGTATGAGCAGGAGATGGAAGAAACCTTCCTCAACGGAAAATATACCTACATTCTTGACGGCGGCGAGCCTTCCACCTCCAGCAGTGTCACCGCATCCATCATTACCGAGTATATGCAAAGCATTATGACCGCCAATTTGGCTGACTGCGCATATTTTACGGATGCTGTCTGCACCGACCTTGGCAGCCTTCTCCTGATCGAGTTTACCGCTGACAGCTCCTTCGGACAGTACTACAATGCGTATTTGAACGAATACTACTTCGGCAGTGGGGATTTCCTGGACAATCTGGCAAGTGCCTACGAAACCGTGTCCCTGGATTATTACATCGCGGTGGACAAGTATCTGGGCCTTCCCACCGCCATCGGTGTCAGCTACGAGGGCCACCATACCATCGAGGGCTATCCTTACGTCTTGTCCTACCAGTCTGATCAGTCCTTCTATCTGGGCAGCCTTGACTCTTATGAAGCCATCAACAAGGTCAGCAGCCCGGATACCGAACCTGTGGAAACTCCCACGCCCCTGTTCTACCACGTGACCGGCGCTGATGGGCAGGAAATGTGGCTGCTGGGCACCATCCACGTTGGCGACGGACGGACCGGAGCTCTCCCCCAGGAGATCTACAACGCATACAATGCTTCCGATGCCCTTGCCGTGGAATGCAACACCAGAACCTTTGAGGATCAGATCGAGGCCGACGAAAGCCTTGCCGAGGCTGTTATGAACGCCTATTACTACACCGACGGGACCGAAACCGCCGACCACATCAGCAACAGCGAGCTGTACGACCTGGCGCTGAAGCATTTGAAGGCAACCGGAAATTACGCCTACTACGTTTCCAACCTCAAAGTGTCCATGTGGGCACAGGTCATCGAGAACCATTTCCTCAACCAGGCATACTCCCTCAGCTCCGACAAGGGCGTGGACAACCGGCTCCTGATGATGGCGGAAGCCGACGGAAAGCCCATCCTGGAGATTGAAAGCAGCCTGTTCCAGCTTCAAATGAGCACCGGATGGTCCGACGCTCTTGCCGAGCTTCTTCTCGAGGGAGCGGTAGAGACCGACCTCCTCACCTACTATGCTTCCGTGAACGAGCTGTATCAAATGTGGTGCACCGGCGACGAGGCCGCCATCACCGAATATTTGAAGGACGACCTTTCCGATATGACCGAGGAAGAGCTTCTCCTCTACAAGGAATACAATGACGCCATGATGATCAACCGCAACGCAGGCATGGCCCAAGTGGCGGCAGAGTATCTGGAAAGCGGCGATACCGTATTTTATGCCGTTGGCCTTGCCCATCTGGTGGGTGAAGACGGACTGGTGGAGGCACTCCGGGCCGCTGGCTACGAAGTGGAGCTGGTCCAGTACCAGTAAATCAAGCAAAAAAATGACCTGCTTTCAAAGCAGGTCATTTTTCATTACAGTTCCTTCAGGACTTCCAGCAGGTACTCCCAGGTGCGTCTGGTGGAGTCGATCTCCAGCTTTTCCCGGCTGGTGTGGATATCGTGCATATCCGGGCCGATGGAAACGCAGTCAAGACCAGGCAGCTTTTCGCTGAGCAGGCCGCATTCCAGTCCGGCATGAATAGCGACGACCTCCGGCTCACGGCCGAACATATCCGCAAACTTGCGGACCATCACATCCCGCAGCCGGGAGTCCTTCCTGTACTCCCATGCGGGATACTCGCCCATCTGGCTGTAGCTGCCGTCATTAAACTCCGCCAGCTCCCGCAGCTTCTGCAGCAGCTCCGCCTTCTCCCGGTTCACGGAGCTTCGGACCGCGAAGGTCAGGCTCAGCTCCTCCTCCAGACGGGCAACGCCCAGGTTCAGACTGGTCTGCACCAGGCCGGGGATATCCGCGCTCCAGGCCTGGACGCCGTTGGGGGCGGCATTCAGCAGAGCAATGACCTTGGCGGTGCATTCGGTGGTCAGGGCATTTCCGCCCATGGCGTCCACGTCATCACCGCGGACGATGGCTTCCGGCTCGTCATACTTTTCCCTTATCTCCGCCTGCAGCGCATCGGCGATGCCGTTGATTCGCTCAATGTTCATGCCCAGGGCCACCAATGTTACGGTGCAGGACCGGGGAATCGCGTTGTCCTTGGCACCGCCGGACAGGCTGGTAATGCACAGGGGCATCAGCTGCTGCACACGTCCCAGGAATTCGCCCATGACCTTGTTGGCATTGGCCCGGTTTTTATGAATCTCAACGCCGGAGTGTCCGCCCTGCAGACCATCCACCGTCAGGCGGACGCAGGGGCCATAGACTACGCGCCGCTGCACCGGCAGATGGATGGTGCCCCGGGCACCGCCGGCGCAGGACACGGTGAAGATGCCCTCATCCTCCGAATCAAGATTGATCATGGTGCGGCCCTTCAGCTCCGTCAGGTCAACGCCTGCGGCGCCCTCCATGCCGATCTCCTCGTCAACGGTAATAATGATCTCCAGGGGCGGATGGGGAATGCTCTTGTCCGCCAGGAGCGCCATGGCATATGCCACAGCGATGCCGTTGTCACCGCCCAGAGTGGTGCCCTTTGCGTAGACGCACTTGCCGTCATGGGTGATATCCAGTCCCTCCGTTTCCATGTCGATGGGACAGTCGGCATCCTTTTCGCAAACCATGTCCATGTGGCCCTGCAGGATCACAGGAGCATGATCCTCCATACCGCAGGTTCCCTCCTGGAACATAACAACATTGTTCAGCTCGTCCTGAACGCAGCGGATGCCATGCTCGGCGGCGAAACGCACCAGATAATCGGAGATCTGCTTGGTGTTGCGGGAACCGTGGGGAATGGAACAGATCTCCTCGAAATAATGAAATACAGACGCAGGCTCCAGACCTGCCAGCTTTTCAGTGCTCATAAAATCAACCCTTCCAAAAAGCGGCGCCGGTCACGCCGCAGGATAATATCCATTATCTTACCACAGGGCAGCCGAAATGTCCATAAAAAAAGACCACGGAATGATCCGTGGTCTAAAATCTATTGCTTAGAACAGGCTCAGGGACAGGGTCAGCAGAACCCAAACCAGAGCGATCCACTTGGTGGCGCTGGCCAGCACCTTATCCAGGGAACCCAGCTTGCTCTTGCTCAGATAGGACTCATTCTTGCCGGTCAGAGCACCCATACCGGACTCCTTGCCGGACTGGAACAGAACAGTCAGGATCAGGGCAACACTGGCAATGCACTCCAGAACGATGATGATGATCTTCAGAACTTCCATTTTTAAACCTCCCTCCACGGGTATGTTACACAATCCCGGACATTATAGCATAATAAATCCGAAATTTCAAGTATTCTGTAAAATTATTTTTGCACCCAGTTACCGGTTGCCAGGCAATTCAGGTAGCTCTCAATGAAGGGATCCAGCGCACCGTCCATGCCCGCGTTGACATTGGAGGTCTCGCAGCCGGTGCGGGT
>CAZHEG010000047.1:0-7368 GCA_964531435.1 uncultured Oscillospiraceae bacterium
TCGTTCGCTGCGAGTCCGGTCTGCACAACAGACAGGCTACATACTTCGTCCAGAAGGCAAATGAGTTCGACAGCAGCATTTGGCTGGAATCCGGCAACCGGAAAATGAACGCCAAAAGCTTGCTGGGCATTATGTCTTTGGGCATCGTCACCGGCGCGACAGTGACCTTGTCGGCTGTCGGTTCCGATGCAGAGGAGGCAGTGACTGCGCTGGAAGCCCTGCTGCAGCGGGATGTATATTGAATGACTGTGCGTGTGCCGCCTCAATGCCGAGCAATCAGCATTGGGGCGGTATTTTTGAGATAACGGACCACCTTTCGGAGGCTTCATGACATTTGACGAATTGAAGGATAAGGCATTGTCCCTGCCTTTCGCTCCCGGCGTGTATATCATGCGGGATAAGACCGATAAGGTCATCTACGTGGGCAAAGCGAAAAAACTGAAAAACCGGGTCAGCCAGTATTTCCAGGATACCGCTTCCCACACGCCGAAAACCCGGCTGATGGTCTCCAAGATCGACCATTTTGATGTCATCGTCGCCGCGTCGGAATTTGAGGCCCTGGTGCTGGAATGCAGCCTGATCAAGCGGTATCTGCCGAAATACAACATCCTTTTGAAGGATGATAAGGGCTATCCCTATCTGCGGCTGGATATGCGTCAAAGCTACCCCAGGATCACCATGGTCAGTAAGATCAGTGATGACGGTGCCGGCTATTACGGCCCCTACGGCAGCCGGGGTGTCACCGCCGATCTGCTGGAAACGGTGAACAAGACCCTAAAGCTGCCCCAGTGCAGCCGGGAATTCCCCCGGGACATCGGCAAGGACCGTCCCTGCCTGAATTACCATATGAACACCTGTTCCGGCTGGTGCCAGCCGGGCAGGGGGTACGCCCAGTACCGCGCCACCGTCGAGCAGGCCCGTCAGCTCCTCAGCGGCAACTACAAGGCCGCCGCCGACGAGATCCGCCGGGATATGCTTGCTGCGGCGGACAATCTGGAATTTGAACTGGCCGCCAGCCTGCGTGACCGCCTGAACGCCGTGGAAACACTGGGCCAAAAGCAGCTGGTCACCGCCGGGACCCTCGCGGACACCGACGTTGTGGGCTACGGCGAAACCGAGACCCGTGGGTGCTTTGCGGTGCTCCATTTCTCCGGCGGCAATCTGCTTGATAAAGATTATGAAGTATTCTCCCGCCCGGACGATGCTCCCGGGGCGGTATCGAGCCTGCTGAAGCAGTATTACCTCAGCCGGGGCTTTGCGCCGAAGCGGGTGCTTCTGCCCTTTGAACTGGAGGACGCGGAGCTTTTCTCCCAGCTGCTGGAGCAGAATTACGGTCGGAAAAGCAAGATCCACGTCCCCCAGCGAGGCGACAATATGCGTCTGGTGGAGCTAGCCTGCAAAAATGCCTTTGAGGAGGCCCAGCGGGTCACCGGAAAGGAAGAAAAGGTGGCCGGAACCCTGGTGCTCCTGGGAAAAATGCTGGGGATGGAGCCGCCGGGACGGATCGAGTCCTACGATATCTCCAACATCTCCGGCACGGACATCGTCGCCAGCATGGTGGTATTCAAAGACGGCAAAAGCGCCCGGAGCCACTACAAAAAATTCAAGCTGGAGGGCATGGAGGGGCAGGATGACTATGGCTCCATGCGTCAGATTCTGATGCGCCGCTTCACCCATTTCAAGGCAGGGGACAAGGGCTTCGAGGAAGCGCCCGACCTGCTGCTCATTGACGGCGGCGTGACCCATGCCTGCGTGGCCCTGGAGGTCCTGCGGGAGCTTGAGCTGTCCTTCCCGGTGTTCGGCATGGTCAAGGATGACCGGCACCGTACCCGGGCGCTGGTGACGGCAGAGGGGGAGGAGATCGCCATCGACTCCAATCCTTCGGTCTTTGCCCTGGTGGGCAATATCCAGGAGGAGACCCACCGCTTCGCCATCACCTACCACCGCCAGCTGCGCAGCAAACGGCTGCGCTATTCGGAGCTGGACAGTATTCCCGGCATCGGCCCCAAGCGAAAGCAGGAGCTGTTGAAGCATTTTAAATCCCTGACCGCAATCGGTCAGGCCAGCCTGCCGGAATTGGAACGGCTCCTTCCAAGGGATGCCGCCGCGGCAGTATATCAGCATTTTCACCGAGAGGAGTGATTTGAATGCGCGTTATCACAGGAAAAGCCCATGGCGTGACCCTAAAGACCCCCGAGGGGCTCCAGACGCGGCCCACAACGGACCGGGTCAAGGAAGCCATGTTCAGCATCATCCATTTTGATATTCCCGGTATGCGGGTCCTGGACCTCTTCGGCGGCACCGGACAGCTTGGCATCGAGGCATTGAGCCGGGGCGCTTCCTCGGCAGTCTTCGTGGACGCGGGGGAGAAGGCCTGCGCCCTGATACGGGAAAACCTGCGGCGCACCAAGCTGGAAAATCAGGCCCAGGTGGTCCGCGCCGATTATCTTGACTACCTTTCCCGGTGCCGTGACAAATTCGGCATCATTCTGCTGGATCCGCCTTATGCAGAAGTTTTTCTGGAAAATGCATTAAAAAAGATAACGGAAATTGACATTTTGCAATCTGGTGGTATAATAGTGACGGAACGCCCCGCGGAGAAGTCACTTCCGTGGGATTTTGAGGGTTACACACGCTCCCGTGACTATAAGTACGGAAAAACCCTGATCACTTTGTACCGTAAGGACTGAACTTATGAAGATCGCCATATACCCGGGCAGCTTCGACCCGGTGACCAGCGGACATTTGAATATCATCCGCCGTGCCGCCGCGATCTTCGACAAGCTGATCGTATGCGTCATGGTGAACGCCGGAAAATCTCCGCTGTTTACCCTTGACGAGCGGGTAGAGCTGATCCGGCGGGTCGTGAAGGACCTTCCCAACGTAGAGGTGGACAGCTCCGGCGAGCTGCTGGCGGATTACGCCAGGAAAAAGGGCTGCACCGTCATCGTCAAGGGCCTGCGCGCCGGCTCCGATTTTGAAAATGAATTCCAGATGGCCATGCTCAACCGCAAGCTGAACCCTCAGCTTGACACCATGTTCCTGACCGCTGAGCATCAGTTCATGTACATGAGCTCCAGCATGGTCAAGGAGCTGGGCCGGTACGACGCCGATCTGTCTGAATTTTTGCCGGAGGAGAACATTCCGGACTTTAAAGAAAGAATACGCACCACATATCAAGGAGGAAATAGAAAATGAGTGAACAGCACATCGAAGAAATCATCACCGCGTTGTACGACATGATCCAGGACGCCCGGGCCCTGCCCCTGGGCGCTGACAAGTGCATTCTGGAGCGGGATAAGGTTCTGGATATGCTCGACGAGATCATCGCCGCTCTGCCCGGTGAGCTGAAGCAGTCCCGCACCATCGTGGAATCCCGCAATGAGCTGATCGGCCAGGCCCGCCGCGAGGCTGAGACCATCATCAAGGAAGCCCAGGCCAAGGCTGACGAGCTGGTTTCCCGCGAGGCCATCTACGTCGAGGCCAAGCGCCAGTGCAAGGAGATGTACGACAACACCCAGGAGCGGATCAACCAGCTGAAGAAGGCCAGCAACGCTTACATGGACGACGCCCTGCGCCGCACCGAGGAAGCCATTGCCCAGAGCCTTTCCGAGGTCCAGGACACCAGAGCAAAGTTCAAGGCTCTGACTGAGACCAAGCCCGCCGCTGAGGAAGAATGATCTTACCCATACGGAACCAGGACCCAACGGTCCTGGTTCTTTTTTTCTTTCGGGCGCATATGTTGCAACGAAAGGGGAGATGGACATGTCATTTGGAAAGAAACTGTCAGGAAGGGCCATGAGCATGCCCGGGGGCGTTGCGGCGGGGATCGGCGCGGCGGTTTTGATGACCCTCATCGGCGCCACGGTGCTTTCGTGGCTGGTGGCATCGGAGCGGGTAGGGGAAGAGGGGATCGGATACGGCTGTATGGTGATCCTGCCGCTTGCATCCATGGTTGGCTGCCTGCTGGCGTGGCGATGTATCAAGCACCGGCGGGCAGTAGTATGTGCCGTCACCGCAGGGGGATACTATCTGGCGCTGCTGGCGATCGCTCTGGCCTTCGGCGGGATATTTGACGGTCTGGGCGTCACCGCCCTGCTTGTACTGCTGGGTGGAGGAATTGCTTTGATTCCGGCTTTTAAAACCAACCGGAGTGGAGCGTACAGGCACAAAAAATCCTTCTCTCGTTAAAATGCACAAAAATCAACAGTAGGGTAAATATTATTTACCCGCAACAAAAATCCCGTCCGTCAATCTGCACAACCCATATTTTGTGCCGCCAAGGGGGGCTCCTGCGCCATATCTTGCATTATGACAGGAAAATGCCCCAAATAAGCGCGGAAACAGTTGCGTCGGTTGACATAATGATGTTGACATAAAAATCGGCATAATTTACAAAAAGTGTTATTTTAGACAAAATCGCTTGCAATCAGGGTGGCTTTGGAGTATAGTATTCATGCAATATGAATACTTGTCGCATCCTTGCTCCGGCCGATCCAACGACGGAGGTGAAGCGGATGCGCAACTTATTTTTCTCTGCCGGAAGGGTCCGCTGGCTGCTTCTTTGCTGCGCCGCCGGACTTTTGACCGGAACCTGTTTTTCTGCACCGTCAGATCCAGTTTTGATTTCCATGATGCGCCGGGCCGCAGTCAGCCCGGTGTCGATCGTTATGCTGACGGTATGCAGTATCCTTCCTTTTCTGATCGCCGCTTACGCGGTTGTGATAGACCGGTATATCCCCCTCTTTCTGATCGCCGCCCTTCGGTGCTTTGGCTATTCCTACTGTGCCGCGGCAGCAAAGCTCGGCTTCGGCACTGCCGGCTGGCTGGTCCAGCCCATGCTGCAGTTTACCGATACGCTGGGGCTTCTCCTGCTGATCCTCCTGTGCATCCGGTGGTGCTCCGGCAGGACAGAAAGAGTAAGAAGGGACACAGCCCTGTCTGTCATCATTGTCGCAGCCGCGGCGGTCGTAGATTTTGCCCTTGTTTCTCCATTTCTTGCGGAGGCAGCAGGGTATTAAGGAAAGGTACGCGCATTCATGTTGGATCTTGTCCGGGCTTATGAAAATTACCTGACGAAGGTAAAACAAGCCTCCGGCAACACCGTTTCTTCCTACATCCGGGACATTCGGCAGTATTCCGAATGGCTGACAGAGCAGGCAGGCGTCGATGTTGCGGAAGCGACACAACTGAATATCAGCGACTACCTGGCGCATCTGGAGGCGGGTGGCCGCTCTGCCGCCACGGTTTCCAGAAGTCTGGCCAGCCTGAAGAATTTCTACGGCTATGTGGTTTCTTCCGGCTTTATGGAGCAGACTCCCGTCACCGACATCCGCATCGACCGGGGAGAGAAGAAGCTCCCCCAGATCCTGACCGGCCGTGAGATCGAGCTTCTGCTCGCCCAGCCCGTCTGTGTGGACGCCAAGGGCTGGCGTGACAAAGCAATGCTTGAAGTGATGTATGCCACCGGCATGCGTGTCACGGAGCTGATCGATCTGGATATCGATGATGTCAATCTGGAACAGGGCATGATCAAGTGCGTCAACGCCAAGAAGACCCGCATGATCCCGCTGTATCCCGCAGCGCTCCGGGCTCTGACCGCTTACGTTACCAAGGTCCGCAGCGGCATGCTGGCTGACCCCAGTGAGAAGGCCCTCTTCGTCAACGTTTCAGGCGTTCGCCTGAGCCGCCAGGGCTTCTGGAAGATCCTGAAGTATTACCAGGGCACCGCCCATATCGAAAAGGATATCACCCCCCACACCCTGCGCCACAGCTTTGCCGTCCACCTGCTGGAAAACGGTGCGGACCTGAACTCCGTGCAGGAGCTGATGGGCCACAGTGATATTTCCTCCACCCAGATGTACACCCACATGATCAACAACAAGCTCAAGTCGGTGTATGAAAAATGCCATCCCAAAGCCTGAAAGCTCTGCCGCGACCGGCAGAGCTTTTTTATTGCATCAGGACAGAAGCTTCTTGAGTTTTACCCGGTTTTCTTCCGTCATCGGGGTCAGGGGAAGCCTGCACTCCCCGCAGTCATACCCTACCATCTTCATGGCTTCCTTCACAGGGATGGGATTGACCTCGCTGAACAGCGCCTCGATCAGGGGAAGAAGCTCACTTTGCAGTGCTCCCGCGGTGTCAAAATCCCCGGCGAGGGCTGCTTCCGTCAGATATCTTGTTTCCAGCGGGCAGACGTTGGAAAGCACCGAGATCACGCCACGCCCACCCAGGGCGATCACCGGGGCGGTCATATCGTCGTTACCGGACCAAACAGGAAGCTCATCCCCGCAGGCCGAGCGGATCTTCGCGATCTTCACGATGCTGCCGGAGGCTTCCTTCACCCCGGCAATATTCGCCTTCCGGGCCAGCTGGCTGTATACGGAAACCGGGATATCCACCCCGGTCCGCCCCGGGACATTGTAAATGATCACAGGCAGCTTCACCGCGTCCGCCACGGCAAGATAATGGGCGGTCAGCCCCTCCTGGGTTGCTTTGTTATAGTATGGACTCACCACCAGCAGCGCATCCACGCCTGCCTGTTCCGCCGCGATGCTCAGCCGGACGGCATGCTCTGTGGAGTTGGATCCGGTCCCGGCAATGATCATCATGTCGCTGCCCACATATTCCTTGCACCGCCGGAACAGCTCCAGCTTCTCATCATCGGACAGGGTAGGGGCTTCTCCCGTGGTACCTGCGATGACCACAGCCTTTACGCCGGCCTCCAGCTGGCGCCGCAGCAGCATTTCCATCATAGGGTAGTTTACCTTACCGTCCAGAAACGGCGTCACCAGGGCCGTGCAGACCCCCGTAAAGAGAACTTTTTTCATATGGCATCCCTCCGCGCCATTCTATGCAGCCCGATTTCTTTTTGATAGTTGCAAAACATGGCGAAATGGGCTATAATGTATCCGTTTTAAATGTTGGAGGAAAGAAAAATGAAGACCCATGATTTTTGGTACGAGCTTCCTGAGGAACTCATCGCCCAGACCCCGCTGCAGCAGCGTGACAGCTCCCGGCTGTGCGTGCTGGACCGCCGGACCGGGCAGGTGACCCACAGGCATTTTTTTGATATTATCGACTACCTGCAGCCCGGTGACTGCCTGGTGATGAACGACAGCCGTGTGCTGCCCGCCCGGCTTCTGGGCCACCGTCCCACCGGCGGCGCGGTGGAGGTCCTGCTGCTGCGGGATCTCGGAAATAAGCGCTGGGAGTGCCTATGCAAGCCCGGCCGCAAAATGCAGGTGGGCAACGAGGTTATTTTCGGCAACGGCGAGCTGACCGCCACTGTGGTGGAGGTCCAGGAGACCGGAAACCGGGTGGTGGAGTTCCACTACGAGGGCATCTTCCTGGAGGTGCTGGAGCGGC
>CAZHEG010000048.1:0-7351 GCA_964531435.1 uncultured Oscillospiraceae bacterium
GAGCGCATCCTTGGTAAGGATGAGGTCGCCAGTTCAAATCTGGCTAGCAGCTCCAGAGGCACTCCGAAGTTTCGACTTCGGAGTTTTTCTTTTGGTGCTGGGCAAGAACTGGCGGCCTCATCCCCGCCCGAAGGGCGATTCAATCGCGAGGTCGTAAGGCTTCCATGAAATCGCAGATTTCATGGAACCGGGTTGCCAGTTCGAATCTGGCTAGCAGCTCCATTGAACTCCGTACCCATCAGGGTGCGGAGTTTTTTCGTTTGCAGATGGATCGAACCGGCTTATAAAATTTCTTGAATTATCCTGACAGTTATGATATCATATAAATGCCAAACCAACTATATAATGCGGAAAATGGAATCTCGCCATGGGGATAGTATACCCTTTTCGTGTCCACAATGTGAATTTGTTAAAAATGCAAATTCCGTTTCTGTGGGCATAAGGGGTTCCTTTGCGCAGAGTTGGTTTGGCGACTGACGGAGTTTGCGTTTTTTGGTGCGCTGACTTCGGTTAGCGCACTTTTTTATTTTCATAGAAAGAAGGAATGCAAAATGAAAAAAACAATTTCTTTGCTTTTGGTTCTTGCGCTTTGCTTTGGCCTGTGCGCTTGCCAATCCAGCGGTAGCGGCAACATGACCCAAACCAACGGTACAGATCCTGATGCCACTACTGAGGCTCCCTCTTCGACTGAGCCTCAGCATGCCCACGATTGGGCTTCTGAAGTATTGGATCCCACCTGCGCAGAGGGTGGCTATACAGTCTATACCTGCGCCTGCGGTGAGACCTACACAAGCGGAGAAACTGCCGCGTTGGGTCATATCTGGGATGATGGCTTGACTACCGCCGAACCTACCGAGGATACGGAGGGCTTGAGCCTGTACACCTGCACCGCTTGCGGAGAAACCAGAACGGAAACCATTCCTGCATTGGGGCACACCCACAGCTATTATACTGCCATTACTGCCCCTTCCTGCGAAGCTTCCGGCTACACCACCTATACCTGCAGCTGCGGCGACAGCTACACTGCCGACGAGACCGCCGCCCTGGGCCATACATGGGTGGATGCCACCTGCACAAAGGCCAAGACCTGCACCGTCTGTGACGAAAAGGATGGAAAAGCCTTGGGCCATACATATGAAAACGGCAAGTGCACCCGCTGCGGCGGAGAAGATCCGAATTATATTCCTGCTCCTACGGGCTCTGTTGGTATTGCGTATGAACCCGACAACGGCGATACTTGCTGGATCATGGGCATTGGTACCTGCACGGATTCGGAGGTCGTCATCAGTGAATATATTGATGGATACAAGGTCACCCGCATTGGGTACGCAGCATTTTATAATTGCACGCAGATGACCAGCATTGTAATTCCTGATACGGTTACTTATATTTATACAGATGCCTTCCGCGACTGCAGTAATTTGAAGCGGATCATCATTGGAAACGGCCTGGAGATGTTTGCCGATGCGATGGTACTTGGCTGCGACAGTCTGGAGGAGATCATTGTGGCAGAGGATAATGAAGTCGTCTGCTCTGTGGAAGGTGTGGTATACGACAAAGCTATGAAGAGCTTGCTCGCCTATCCCCAGAACAAGGCAGGCACCAGCTATGCCGTTCCGGAAGGTGTAACAAACATTTGGCACGATGCCTTTAACGGCAGCAGAAACCTGGTCAGCATAACCCTGCCGGAGGGGTTGACCTGCATCAATGCCTTTACATTTGCCAATTGCATCAAGTTGGAAAGCATTACGCTCCCCTCTACTGTCACGGAGATCTGTCAGGGAGCCTTTGTTGGCAGCGTCAAGCTGGTGCGTATCGACTATAATGGCACGGTGGAGCAGTGGAATGCCATTGAGAAGGAGTACGATTGGGACGAAGGCATGGGTGAATACACCGTCTACTGCACCGACGGAGAGGTCAAAAAGTAACCTTTTTTGTATACAATGAAGCCGGACAAAAGATGAAATACTGGGAGGTTGCAGCAAATCCTGCTGGCAGCTCCGTAGAACTCCGTACCCATCAGGGTGCGGAGTTTTTTATTTTGCAAATTGAAACGGCGGTCCCGCTCCATGCCAAAAGGGGAGACTATATTGACATTTCCGGTTATATTTGATATCATGATAAGGTATTTAGAACATGTTCAAATTTACGAATAAGAACAAAAGGAGAATGAACCAGATGGCGAACTACCGGGATCCCCAGGAAACCATCCGACTCAGAGGCAATATTTTGTGCGCGGCGGCAGAGCTGTTCCTTACCCAGGGCTATGCCGCAACCACCGTGAAGCAGATCGCGTCCCGTGCCGGTGTAAGCACCAGCAATCTCATGTATATTTTTAAATCAAAGGACGAGATCCTTGCCCTTCTTTCCGGTTACATTCTGGAACGGCAGTTCCGGCAGACGGAGAAGCTGCTGGGCGGTGTGCCGGAGGATAAGATCCTTTTCTATGCTGCCGAAACAACTCTGCAGCTCCACATCTGCGAATCCAGTGCGCATATGCGGGAGCTGTACAGCGCGGCGTATTCCTTGCCCAAGAGCACGGATATCATCCAGCAGAAGATAACCGGAAAGCTGGAGGAGATCTTCTGTGATCATCTGCCCCATCTGGAAACGAAGGACTTCTATGAGCTGGAGATCGCCTCCAGCGGCATTATGCGAAGCTTCATGTCCATTCCCTGTGATATGTATTTCACAATGGGACGGAAGATCAGCCGCTTCCTTGAAACCACGTTCCTGATCTACCGGGTGTCGGATGAGAAGATCGCCGAGGCCATCGATTTTGTGTCCCAATTTGACTTTGAGCAGGAGGCACAGTGCACCGTAGAGTCCATGATGACTTCCCTGAAACAGACTGTCCTCTAACTAGAATAATGATCATCCCATGGAGACCGATTCGGTCTCCATGTTTTTTGCTCTGGAGGTAAATTTTGTGTTGACATTTCTTGTAATTGGTGTTATTCTGTAACTGGAATTAGAACGCATTCCAAAATGAAAGTAAAACATGATGCAAACTAAAAACTGTGGTAAAGGAGGGGGAGAGCCGATGGCGAATTACCGGGATCCAAAACAGACCGAAAGACTGAAACGAAAAGTCCTGTCAGCAGCGACGAAGAAGTTCCTGACGAAAGGATACGCCGCTACCACGGTTAAGGAAATCGCCGCTGAAGCCGGCATCAGTACCAGCTCCTTAATGTACATCTTTAAATCAAAAGAGGAGATACTGGCCAAGCTGGTCAGCTTCGTCCTGGAAGGGCAGTTCGGGTACACCGAGAAGCTTCTGCAGGACAAGGCGGAGGACAGGATCCTCTTTTACGCAGCGGAAACGACCCTCCAGCTGCACATCGTGGAGACCAGCGAGCATATTCGGGAGCTATACAACGCCGCATATTCGCTGCCCCGCAGCACGGAGATCATCCAGCAGACCATCACGCTGAAGCTGGAGAATATTTTCCGGGAGCACTTGCCCCACCTGGAGACCAAAGATTTTTATGAGCTTGAGGTTGCTTCCGGAGGGATCATGCGGGCGTTTATGTCGATCCCCTGCGATATGTATTTTACAATGGACCGAAAGGTCAAGCGGTTCCTGGAGACGACGTTCCTGATCTACCGGGTTCCCGATGAGAAAATAAACGAAGCTGTGGAATTCGTTTCAGGCTTTGATTTCCGCTCGATCGCCCAAGAGCTGATTGGCAGCATGATCGAAGCCATCGAAAAAGAACAAATTCAAATATACTGATCCCACCGGATCTTCATCTATCTCAGAAAGAGGTGCAAGTTATGAATAAAACCAACATTTGGCAAAGAACCATTTCTATGATCCTGGCATTTGCAATGGTATTTGGCATTCTGCCCACCGGCGTTTTTGCGGCCGGCAGCACTGGGGATGCTATGGTAGCGGATCCCAGCACCGCCGATACATACAAGACCATGCTGGGCACGGATGCAGAGGGTAACCGCTACGCGGGCCGCATCTGGACGGACAAGTCCGTCTTTGCCCAGACCGGCAGCGAAAACCTGGATGGCATCCGGAGCATCACCTATGACGACGATGAGTTCCTGGTGGTGTATTCCACCCTGGGCTCCACCACCTCCGTTACCACTGAGAAAGTGATCAGCGGCAATCTGGACGTGGTCGTTGTTCTGGATAACTCCGCCTCTATGGGCAACTACACCGACAGCGCTACCAAGACCACCCGGCTGGAAACCGTGCGGGATGCGGCAAACGATCTGATCGCCGGCATTCTGGAGGAGTCCACCAACCGGCTGTCTGTCATTACCTACTCCACCAACGCCAAGACCATTCTTCCTCTGAACTTCTATGAGAAGAACAGCAATGTGCTGTCTGTATCCATTAAGAACAGACCCAATGAACAGAATGGCAATGCCGCGGTAACCTCCGGCGACGGCGTAATGTCCGCCTCTGCCACGATCCTGGGCACCGGCGTTTCCGCCGGCACCAGCAATGACGGCTACCAGATGGGCACCAATCTCCAGTCCGCCATCAACGCCGCCATGAAGACCCTGTATTCTGCCGATAACACCGACGGCCGGATCCCGGTGCTGATCGTCCTGACGGACGGCGTCGCGGATATGGCGGTCACCAGCGGCATGCTGGGTGATACCACCAACAGCAGCTACACCCATCCCATCTCCAACCAGATCGGAGCCGGCGTTGCCCTGAGCACCCTGCTCAACGCGGCTTACTGGAAGTACCTGGTATCCACCAAGTATCAGACCGACGCGGTGGTTTACACCGTGGGCGTGGATATCGGCGACAGCAGCGATGCGTTCGTGGTCATGGACCCCGCCGAGGCCCTCGAGTATGATCTGGAGAACATCAGCGTTTCCCACGGCACCACTGTGGCAGGCCTCACTGCAGATTGGTATGAGGAATGGGCAACCTACGGCACCTATGAGGTTCGGTACCAAGAGACCGGAAGCAATAACGGCCGCCCCACCACCGTAACCAACACCTGGACCTTCGGAAGCGTCAGCACTGACATCTTTGCCGGTGTTAAGAAGTATTTCGAGTACTCCAATGAGTATTTCAACGTTACCAATGCCGAGCTGAGCGATGCCTTCGACGACATCCTGACCCGCATCTCTGATGTGCAGGATGCCTTCCAGGCCATCACCGACACTGTGGTCTCCGACGGCGATACGCCCCAGGCCTATGTGGACTTCATTGGCGACTATATGCAGGTCAATGAATTCAAGGGCGTTACCATCTACGGTAAATTCTACGAGGTCACCGAAGGCGCATCTACTGCCGTAACCAACGACAACGGCACCGTTACCGTTACCACCAAGTATATTGTGGGCGAGGGAAGTGATGCCATCACCGATCCCGTTACCGGTGAGGAGTTCTACATCACCGATGTTATCGACATTGAGGTGATCCACACCTACGAGGTGGACGGCGATGGTAACCGCACCTGCGCAGGTGACCAGGAGCTGTGGATCCACATCCTGGAAGAGGCAATGCCCCTGATCTGCCACGAGATCACCTCGGATGCCAATGGCATTACCTACTCGGTTACAGAGGAGCTCCCCATGCGTGTTTACTACACCGTGGGCATTTCCGACTACATCGCCCCCAGCGGCACGCCTTTGCTCCACCGGGTGGATGAGGCTTACCTGGAGGCCAACACCGATCCGGTTACCGGAGAGGTCCTGTTCTACTCCAACCAGTATTACGTAATGAATTCTTCCGACACCGGCTTCGGCGATGCTCACACCTCCGCCACCCCCAACGAGAAGAACCGTTACTATTTCCATCAGGCGAATTACCCCATCTTCAGCGGCAGCGGCATCACCGCCACCGAAGCCCAGTGGGATTCTTCCGTTGCCGGTTATCTGTACTACAATTCCAGTGTGGATGGCAGCTACACCTGGCGGGATGATCTGGGCGCCGGTGAAAATGACATCATGACCTATGGCGATTACCTGAACGCCGCCGGTGCAGACTCCATTTTCACCATCGTCGGCTTCTACCGTCCCACCGAGGATGCTGTTGGCACCACTACCGATAATACCACGGTTTACAGCGGCGAGGCTGTTGCCTACCTGGTGGAAGCTTTGTGGGAGGAGCTGGTGGATTGCCTGGCATTCTATGACAGCGTCAACGGCGTGTACATCAACGGCTACGATGCCGACGCGGGCACCTTCATTACCTCTGAGTCCCAGGGAACCGCCGTCAGCACCGCTGTTGTGGAGGCTTACATCACCGCCAACGGCCTGGATCACGATGATATCCAGCTGTGGCTGGGCATCGGAACCTGGCGCATTCCCCGCCTGCACCACATGACCATCGACAAGACGGAAAACATCACCGGCACTGCCGATGTCCGTGTTGCCCCTGCTCTGGACGATGACTCCCAGCACGAGGGCAGCATGGTTGCATGGCTGGGCAACAACGGCCTGCTGCGGATCCCCAGCGATCCCCCCAAGACGGTTTATAACGCGGCAGGGGATGAGATCGATGGCGAGCTGGTCATGATCGGCGATGTGCTGACTTACCGGATCGAGGCTACCAACCACGAGTCTTCCGCGGCTACCATCACCATCACCGACAAGGTCCCCACCGGCACAGAGTACGTGGAGGGAAGCAGCAGCAACAACGGCAGCTATGATCCCGACACCGGTGTCATCACCTGGGTCATTGAGGATGTAAAGCCCGATGAGACTGTCACCGTCACCTTTAAGGTCACCGTGACCGATGCCTCCGTGGATTCCATTGACAACACCGCCTATATCCAGGTGGGCAATGATCCTGCGTATGAGACCAATACCACCACCAACCCGCCTTCGGGCAAGACCAGCACTGTTACCGCGGTCGCCGGCAGCAATGGCGTTCAGGTCGGCACGATCCTGACCTATAACATCTATTATCACAACACCGAGGCGGTCCCCGCTGCCATCACCGTGCGTGACACCATCCCCTCTGGAACCTCCTACGTGGACGGCAGTGCCACCGGCAGCGGAACCGGCAGCCTGCAGCTTACCACCGACGAAAGCGGAGCGGTCACTGGCCTGACCTGGACGATCTCCTCCGTTCCCGCTCATTCCAGCGGCGTGGTTTCCTTCCAGGTGGTGGTCACTGCTGCGGCAGAGAGCACCGTGGAGAATACTGCCACCATTCAGATCGGCAACAATATTCCGCTGATCGATACCAACACCACTGTGGATCAGATGACCTATGGCGATCTGCTTCTGACCAAGAAGGTCGCCGCGGGCAATGCCGACGGCAGCAGTGAGAAGTATTTCACCCTGGTCCTGCAGAGCGGAAACGAGGGCGGCAGCTACCTGAACGGCACCTACACCGTGACGGGTTCCTCTCAGGTGACCGAGA
>CAZHEG010000049.1:0-7319 GCA_964531435.1 uncultured Oscillospiraceae bacterium
GCCATCAGTGTTTCCACGGCGGAGGAAACGGCCAGCTGGGCCTGCATCACGGCGTCGGCCTTGGCATTGACCCGGAAAGCCAGCACCATACTGGAGCAGGTGGGGATCACCAGCGCACCCAGAATCGCCATGGACACCACGATCTCGATCAGCGTCGCGCCTGCATTTCCCTTCTTCATTGGGCGTTTCCTCCTTTCGTAAAGATTTTTCCCGTAATTAACCAAAGATATTGTCCTTGCCGGTATCGGGGATCGCCACATCCGGGGATACGTAATCCAGAAGGTCGGAGTCCATCAGGTACAGCAGCAGGGTAATGGTTCCCACCGCGGTATCGGAATTCACATCATAGGCGATATCCGCGTACTGCACAGAGGTGATCCGGGAGTCGGTGGCGAGGTACGTCACCATATCCTGGAAGCCCTGGTAGGTGGTCATGTAGTTCACCGTCAGGGTCAGGCCCATCAGGGTGGAGCCGTCCCGCATGGACAGCAGCGCCTGGGGGGTGGCAAAGGAGAAGCTGATCTCCGTACCGAAGATGGATTCCAGATACAGCACATACATGATCTGGTCCTCTTCCTTCATTTCCACAGGGAAGTGCCGGTACAGCTCCAGACGGCTGGCGTTGACCTCCTCCCGGGCAGCATCCAGATCATCCTGAACATCCTCATAGAGCTTGTTCTTGGTGATGGCGTTCTGCAGGGAGGTGATCATGGTTTCCGTCTGCTTGACCTGGAGCTCATAGGCTGCCTTCTCGGTCTGGTAGGTGTTGTAGACCATGTAGGCCACGATCAGCAGCGCCACCGCCAGGAATACCTTCCAGTATTTCAGAATGCTTTTCATTTCTCAAGCACCTCCAGTTTCAGGACCTTATCGTCATAGCACAGGCCCTTGCGGTCCAGCTCGGCGTTGCGCAGCTCATCATTGTAGCCCAGCATAACGGTGAAGAAGATGCGGGTGTCCTGCACCACGGTGCCGCCGGTGGTGCCGCCGGTGGTGCCATTTCCGGAGCCGCCCAGATACTGGTTGAAGATCCGGTCGATGGCATCGATGCCGGTGGTGCCGGTGAGCAGGTACTGCAGCACCAGGCTCTGGATCTTCTTATCCACGAAGGAGATGCCGGTCTTGCCGTTTTGCATATACTTTTCAGCCAGGTCGGCAATGGCATCCTCGATCAGGCTGTCCAGGGTCTTATTGCCGGTGGTGCCCTTGTTCAGGTAGTCGTCAATAATGTCCTCCACCAGGCCGTCAATGTAATCGATGCCGGTGGTGCCCTTGTTCACATAGTTGTTCATCAGCCGGTCCAGCTGGCTTTCGATGATGTCGTCCAGCTCACCGTTGCCGGTGGTGCCGTCCTTGACATAGGACTCGATCAGATCCTCGATCTGCTTATCCACCGCGTCAATGCCGGTGGTGCCGTCCTGGATGTACTTATCCAGCAGGGAGGCAAGCTCGTCGCCCAGGCTGCCCTCGCCGCCTTCGTTACCACCCTCGTTGCCCTCGTTGCCTTCATTTCCTTCGTTGCCGCCTTCGTTTCCACCCTGGTTGCCGCTCTGGATCATCTCGATCAGCGCCCAGGCTTCCTCAGGGATCATGGCATCCAGCTTGGCATCCAGGTCCTCGTCGCCGGTGTTGAAGCCGCCGGCCAGAACGTCGGACACGATCTTATCCATGTTCAGGTAGGGGAAATCCCCGGCCTCGGCCTCACCCAGCTGGATCATCAGGTAGTAGATGTACCACTGCTCCATCTGCGCGTCGGTGCACATCAGCTTCTCTGCCGCGGAGAGATTCTCATCGGTGGAGGCGATGATCTGCAGCACCCGGGGCATATAGTTGACCAGGTCGGATTCGCTGATCTCGCCGGAGAACATCAGATCCTCCAGCATGTCGGCATTCTCCTCGGCCATCAGGTCATCCAGAATGGCGAACCACACCACGCTGTCGTTGTAGTAGTCATGCTCCAGGAGCTTAGCGAACCGGTACAGCGCCAGGGGGTTGTTATTCAGCATATCCGTGAAGGCCGCGGAGCGCTGATCAAAGTCAGGCTTACTGGCCTCCTTCAGCTCCTCCAGTGTGCCATAGCCGGTCTCGGGCTGTGCGCCGTAGACCTCCTCCAGCAGTTCGATCTGCTCTTCGGTCAGGGACAGGGCCAGGGTCATCAGCTGCTCCTGGTCCATATTGGCGATGATCAGCTCCGTGGCAGTGCCCAGCATCACATCGCTGAAGCCGTAGCTTCCCTCCACAGGGGGTTCTTCATCCGTGGAGCCGTAGGAGGTGGCGGGGCCGCTGCCGCCGCCGGAAAGGTTGGAAATGGCCAGAAGATCAGAATACTGCATTTCACGCAGGGCCATGATCAGGTAAGCTGCCTGCTCCTTGTTCTCGCAGGCGAACTGGACCATCAGGCCATCCGGCGCGATCTGCAGCGCGGTGACGCTGCTGCCGGTGGGCATGGTATTCTCCAGCTCCTGCAGCACCAGGACCAGATTATCATTGTAGGTCCGCAGGGAGGTAAAGATGGTCTCCCAGTCGGAGCTGTAATTGTTGTAGAGCTTTTCGTAGGATTCGTAGTTGTCGGCATAGCCGTTATACTGCTGTGCCTGGATGGTCAGGGTCTGCTTGGTGGAGCTGAGGGTATTCAGCCGGGACTGCCAGGTCAGGCGGGAGGTCAGCAGGGTCATCACCGCCGCCACAACAGCCAGACCGCCCACCAGCACCAGGGCATACTGCCACAGCTGGCTGCCCACCTGCTTTCTTGCCTGGCCGGGCTTATTGAGGCTGGGCACACCGAAGTCCATGGTAGTGCGGGCAGCACCGGCACAGAGGGCAAACTGGGGATCGCAGTCCTCATCCAGAATGGTATGAGGCAGATCCAGCAGCAGCATCAGATCCGCGGTCAGCTCCTGATCCTCGCACAGGGCACCGCAGAGGGTGCAGCTGACCTCGCTGCCACGGCCGGCTTCCATAGAACGGAAGTAGTCCACCACCATGGCCAGCTCGCCGAACTGGTAGGAGGGATTGGCACCGCAGCGAATGGCGCGCTGGAGAATGACCTGTCTTCTCTGAATGAAGCTCACGGTGATCAGGTCGGAATCCATGCAGATCACCAGGTTGGTATCCGGCACCGCCTTGGCAGCCTCGGCGGCCTTTTCATAAGGGGTGGTGTCGTCCTTCTTGGGCTTGCCAATGGTCAGATTCAGGCCCTTTTTCTTGGTGCGAACGGGCTTGACATAGGAAGCACCCACCGCGCTTGCCACAGAGTTGCCGCAGTAGTCAATGGCGACAACACTAAGGCCGCAGGAATTGGCAACGGTGTAGTAGCGGGAGACCATGGCGGTCGGCACGGCCCACAGCTGAACCGCAGCCTCCTTGGTGCCGTTCTTCTCCTCGGTGCTCACCACCTGCCAGGACAGCTGGTACTCCTTCATGTCCACCGGGAAGTACATATCCATATTGGCCTGCAGGAGCTTTTCCAGCTTGGCCGCGGGGAGCTCCGGCGTGGTAACGGTTTCCGTAATGACCTGGGAGGTGCTCAGCACGAACACCACCTGGCGCACACGCTTGAACTCAGGGGTCTTCATCACGCCCCGCAGCAGGCTGCGGATCTGCTCGGTGTTCTGGATCATGCCGTCATCCACCGCGCCGGTGGGTGTAGGCACGGTCAGGGTATACAGCAGCTCGGAGCTGCTGCCCGCCAGCGCGATCCGAGTCTCATCCCGGCCCAGCTGGACGACCAGACGCTTGCCGGTGATCTTGCATTTACTCATTTCATTTCCTCCTCCGAACCGCCGGGTGCGGTCCGTCTATACGTTACAGCCCGAACAGGCTGAGATAAGCGTCAATGATCTGGCTGCCCACCAGAGCGGAGAACCAGATGCCCGCCGCCAGGTAAGGGCCAAAGGCCAGCTTGCGGCCCGCGCCCCGCTTCATCCGAACCGAATGGATCAGCGCGCCTGCCACACTGCCCACCAGGACAGCCAGGATCATCCTGGGCCAGCCCAGCAGCAGGCCTGCGGCAGCCACCAGCTTCACATCGCCCATGCCCAGGCCGTTGCCGCCGGTGGCGATGTGCAGCAGCAGGAACACCAGGCTCACCGACAGCATGCCAATGACATACACAAGCCAATTGCCCGGGTCCGTCACCAGCCGCACAAGGCCAAGCAAAGCGATGAAAAGATTGATGCCGTTGGGGATGGTGAAGGTCCGCCAGTCGATGACGGAAAGCACCATCAGCATGGAAAACAGCAGGCAGTAGAGCCCCACCGTAAGCCAGTCGCCCCGGTAGAGGATGGCGGTGATGAGCCACATCAGGCCGTTGAGCCCCTCTACGATGGGGTACTGGGCAGAGAGCCTGACGCCGCAGGAGCGGCATTTGCCGCCCTGGACCAGCCAGCTGACCAGCGGGATATTTTCATACCAGTGAAGCTGTTTTCCGCAGCTCATGCAGTGGGAGGGTGTCTTGACGAACTCCTCCTCCCTGGGGATACGGTAAATGAGGACATTGCAGAAGCTGCCCACACACAGTCCCAACAGGAATATTAAGATATAAATGGGAAGCTCCATCTTGTCGCTCCTTACTATGTATTACAGATACTGGTCGTAGGCGGAGGTCATGCTCAGCATCGGCAGGAAGATCGCCAGCACGATGATGACAACGAACACAGCCAGGAACAAAATGATGCACGGTTCCATCAGGGACAGCAGCTTTGCTGTGGCGTCCTGGACCTCTTCATCATAATAGTCAGCGGTTTTATCAAGCATATCCTGCAGGTCACCGGTCTCTTCGCCGATGCCCACCAGGTTATACACCATGGGCGGGAACAGATTGGTATCCCGCAGGGAGGAGTTGAGGGACCAGCCCTCGGAGACCATAGCGCGAACCATCTGCACCGCTTCGCGGAAATAGATGTTGCTCATATTCATGGCAACCAGGTCCAAGCTTTCCGTCAGGCCCAGGCCGGAGCCCAGCAGCAGTCCAAGGGTCCGGCAGAAGGTGGCGCTGGCAGAGCGGACCGTCAGGCCGCTTACCACGGGGATCTTCCGGGTCAGCCAGCCGAAGAAATGCATGCCCTTGTTGGTCTTGCTGAAGATCATTCCGCCCACCACCAGGAACACCAGCACGGCAACGATGAGCCACCACCACTCCACGAACCAGTTGCTCACCGCGATGACGCACTGGGTCAAAAACGGCAGCTCCATGTTCATTTCCGTGAAGGTTTTCAGGAAGTCCGGGACGATCTTGACCATCATCAGGATCAGGACCAGGATCATCACCACGATCAGGACCATGGGGTAGGCCATGGCCTTGCTGACAGCGGCGCTGGTCTTCTTGGCCTTGTCGAACCATTCCTCCATCTGGCGGAAGGATTCCTCCAGGTTACCGGATTCCTCACCCGCGGCGATCATATTCACCAGCATGCTGTTGAAGATCTTGGGGTGCTTGCGCATGGCTCCGGCCAGGCTTTCGCCCTTTTCGATGCTGGCCTGCATATCGCGAATGGCGGCAGCCAGCTTTTTATTTTCGGTCTGCTGTCCCAGCATGGACAAAACGGTGGACACCGGCACGCCGGCCCGGAGAATGGACTGGAACTGGCGGCAGAAGATGGCCATGTCCTTGGGCTTGGGGTTACCAAGGAAGGGCAGCTCGATATCCCGGTTCAGGGCGCTGAGCTCCTTGATCTCCAGGATGGTGTAGCCGGCGGCGCGGAGGGAATTTCTGGCGGCCTCCAGAGAGGAGGCGTCCACATTGTCCTTGACCCGCTTGCCGGCGCGGTTAACGGCGATATAACTGAATGAAGGCATATTTTAGTACCTCCCGAATTGGGCCTTCAGCGCGGCGGGATCATTGGCTACCGACAGCGCGTCGTCCATGGTTACAGTGCCCTTGCGGATCAGGTCGCCCAGGGCATCGTCCAGCAGCTGCATGCCCTGGCGTCTGCCGGTCTGCATGGCGCTGACGATCTGGAAGCTCTTGTTCTGGCGGATCAGGCTGCGCACGGCAGGGGTGGCCACCAGAATCTCGTAGGCGGCTTCCCGTCCGCCGCCCACCTTGGGCACCAGTGCTTTGGAGATCACGCATTCCAGCACGTCAGCCAGCTGGATGCGGACCTGCTCCTGCTGCTCCGGGGGGAATACGTCAATGATACGGTCAACGGCGTTGGCGGCACCCTTGGTATGCAGGGTTCCGAACACCAGGTGTCCGGTCTCCGCGGCGGTGATGGCGGTGGAGATGGTCTCCAGGTCACGCATCTCGCCCACCAGGATCACATCGGGATCCTGACGCAGCGCGGCCCGAAGGCCGGCGGCGAAGCTGCCGGTATCGTCACCCACCTCGCGCTGGTTGATGATGCACTTATCGTGGGTGTGGATAAATTCGATGGGGTTTTCCAGGGTAATGATGTGACGGTGCCGGGTGTGGTTGATGTGGTCCAGCATCGCCGCCAGGGTGGAGCTTTTACCGGAGCCGGTGGGGCCGGTGAGCAGCACCAGGCCTCTGGGCTTTTCCGCCTGCTCCACGATCACGGGAGCCAGTCCCAGCTCCTGAACGGTGGGGATCTTCAGGGGCAGCAGACGCAGCGCCAGGGCGGTATGGCCCTGCTGGAAGAAGGCATTGCAGCGCATCCGGATGTAGCCGCAGTAGGTAACGGCGAAGTCGATCTCGCCCACCTGCTTCAGCTCCCTGATCTGGTCCTCGTTGGCAAGCTCCCGCAGGGCGCCGCCGATATATTCGTCGCCCAGGATCTCCGTGCCGTAATGCACCAGCATGCCGTCCACCCGGATCACAGGGGGGATGCCCACCGTCAGGTGGATATCCGACGCCTCCTTGCCCAGGGCGTACTTTACGATTTCACTGAATTCTGTCATTCTTAATCCTCCGCGGCACGGGATTCGGTTTCAAGCAGGCTCATGTCCTCCACGCTGATGCTCTGCATCTCCCGCAGGGCGGTGGTGCCGTCCAGCACCAGATGGCGGACGCTTTCCTTCAGGGTCTTCATACCCTCGCCGATGGCTGCCTGGCGGATCTCATCGGTGGAGGCCCGGCGGGCGATCATGCCACGCAGATTGGGGGTGATCTCCATGATCTCATACACGCCGATTCGTCCGTAGAAGCCGGTGCCGTTGCAGCGCTGGCAGCCCACAGGCTCGCAGATGGTCTGCGTTTTCCGTTCCCCGTCGGTCAGGCCCAGGTACTCGGCCTCGTGGAGATGGACGCCCCGCTCCCGCTTGCAGTTGGGGCACAGCCGGCGCACCAGACGCTGGGCAATGATGCCCACGGTGGAGTCGGCGATCAGATAGCTCTCAACACCCATGTCCAGCAGACGGGT
>CAZHEG010000050.1:0-7305 GCA_964531435.1 uncultured Oscillospiraceae bacterium
TCGATCTCCCGCTCCAGGCGGCGGATCAGCTTGTCCGTCTCCTTGGTGCCGCCCTTGGGCTTCTCTTTCCTGGGCTTAGGCTCTGCCGCGGCAACCGGCTTCAATGCCGCCTCATGCTCCAGTATGGAGCGGTACTTGGCGTAGCCGCATTTGAAATCCCGGATGGTGCCGTCCTCCAGAAGCCAGACCCGCTCCGCGAATTTTTCAATGAAATAGCGGTCGTGGCTGATGAAGAGCAGTACCCCCTCAAATTCCTCAATTGCCGCCTCGATCCATTCTCTCGACGCAATATCCAGGTGGTTCGTGGGCTCGTCCAGGATCAGCAGGTTGATCTTTTCATCCATCAGCATGCACAGCCTCAGGCGGCTCTGCTCGCCGCCGGAGAGGGTGCCCACCGTCTTGAACACATCCTCGCCCTGGAACAAAAACGCGCCCAGGCGGTCCCGTGCCGTCTGTGGAGTGCAGTTCTTTTCGTAGAGCATGGTGTCGTACAGGGTGCGCTCCGGGTGGTTAAAATGGATGATCTGGGGCAGATATCCCCATTTCACCGTTGGGCCGAACTGGATCTTGCCCTGGCAGTCCTCATCCCCCAGCAGGCACTTGATGAAGGTGGTCTTTCCGGTGCCGTTATCACCCAGCAGGGCGATCCGCTCCCCCGCCTCCACATTCAGCTCCACCCCGGAAAACAACGTGCGGTCTCCAAAGGACTTGCTGACATTCTTCATTTTAAAAACCACATCGCCGGAGAAATCCTTCTCCCCGAAGGTGGCCTTCATGGTCTTTTCCGTTTTGGGCTTTTCCGTCTTTTGGATCCGCTCCATCCGGTGCTGGATGGACATGGCCCGGCGGTACAGGGTCCGGTTGTTGATGCCCCAGCCCTTCATCCGCTCCACGGTGTAGCCCAGCTGCTTCAGCTTTGCCTGCTCCTGTTCGTACTGCTTCAGCTGCAGATTGAACCGCGCCTGCTTTTCGTCCATGTAGAAGGAATAGTTGCCGGAATAAAACTCCGCGTGTCCGTCCACGATCTCGATGACGCGCTGGGCAATGCGGTCGATAAAATAGCGGTCATGGGAGATGGCCAAAACGGTGCCCTTGAAGGCTTTGATATAGCTCTCCAGCCACTCCACACTGCGAAGATCCAGATGGTTCGTGGGCTCGTCCAAAAGCAGAATGTCTGTCTTTTCCAGCAGAAGCCGGGCAAGATTCACCCGGGTCTTTTCACCGCCGGAAAGCCGGTCAAATTCCTGCTTCCGCTGCTGGGGCGTGATGCCCAGGCCGTTGCAGATCTTGTCTACTTCCACGTCCATCTCATAGCCGCCGCCGGACTGGAACCGGTTTACAAGGGCGTCATATTGCCGCAGCTGCTCCTCTGTGGCGCTGCTTGCCATCTCCTTTTCCAGCTCCTCCATTTTCCGCTTCGCCGCCGTCACGGCAGAATAGGCGGACCGGAGCACCTCCTCCACGGTCCACAGCGGAGGAAATTGGGGAATCTGGGAGATCAGGCCCAGCTTTTTACTGGGATTAACGTATACTTCACCGTCATCGTAGTCCATTTCGCCGGTGAGGATCTTGAAAAGGGTGGTCTTTCCGCAGCCGTTCCGGCCCAGAATCGCCACACACTCCCCTTCCTGAATCTCAAAGGAAAGATCCTGCAGCAGGTTTTCACCGATGACAAAAAACTTTGTTAAATTGTGTACGGATATATCTACCATTTTCCTTCTCCATCAAATGATAAATTCCAACTGAAAAACCATTTCCCTCAGTTCATCCAGATCATACAGCAGGTTCAGCGCCTGCAGCATGGCATTTGCGCTCATATGCTCCGGCAGCTCCAGCTTTTTCAGCAGCGCGAGCCGCTTGGCGCTGGCATCCGCGCCGCCGGACAGCCCCAGCTCCACCAGATCCTGCTTGGTGATCTGCCCGGCGGGTGCCACAGAATTTCCCTCAATGGTAGCTCCCGCCTTGCGCAGCGCTTCCACGATCGTTTCCGGGCGCATACCCTCCACACCCAGCTTGCCTTCCTTGCCGGGGGCAGCCTTCCGCTTTTCCTTTCCCGGAATGTCGGGAATGTAGGCATGCTTCAGGTACTTTCCGGGAATGGCGCTTTTGATGTGATTTCGAATCACAAATCCGGCGCCGTCGGAGTCTGTAAATACGATCAGGCCCCGCTTCTCGGCTACCTGGCGCAGCAGTGCCATCTGCTTTTTGTCCTTGAATATTCCAAAGCCGGCGGTCTCCAGAATGGGAGCATCCACGATCTGGCTCAGGGTATTTTTATCATAACGTCCCTCGACGACGATGGCCTCCCGAATCTTAATCACGGCGGGCCTCCTGGGCAAGCTGCAGGATCAGAAGTTCCAGCAGCCGTTCCTGCTCGTCAAAGGATGTTTTCATCTTATAATCCGTTTCCAGTACCAATTGCGCCGCCTTCTGCAAAAATTCCGGCCGGAACCGCCGGGCGGCATCCATGGTCTTGCGGGCGGCATAATCCGCGATGCCGCACAGCTTCTGCAGCTCTCCCGCCTGCCGTCCGTTATCCAGCAGAGTCCGGGCAGTGGCGATCCGGCGGAAATGCGCGCCGATGGCGCCCAAAATCGCAATGGGCTCCTGCTGCATCTTCAGCAGGGTGTGCAGCTTCAGCAGCGCCTGGCCATACTTTCCCTGGCTTAACAGGTCCGTCATCTGGAACACCACCGCGTCCATCACCGGCTCCGTTACCGCGTCGATATCCGCCCTGCAGATGTGCTCCGCACCGGAATACGCGGCGATCTTCGCGATCTCGCCAGACAGGCTGGTCATGGTACCGTCGGTGATCTCGATCAGGTACGCGCACAGCTCCGGGGTGATGGTCTTCTTCCGGGCGGCAAAATGCCGGATGATCCAGGCGATCAGATCCCGCTGGTCCTGCTTTGCAAACTCCACCACGGACACATTTTCGTCAATGGCTTCCCAAAGCTTTTTCAGCCGCTTGTCCGGCTTCCACGCCACAGTCTCAAAGGTGAATACCACCGTACAGTGCTCCGGCACGTCGCTCAGCACCTCGGCGATCTTGTTCCGCTCCCCTTCCGGCAGCTTGAAAAGATCCACATCGTCCACCTGAACCATGGTGGTATCCGCCATCATGGGAAAGCTTTCCACCGCATCCACAAAGGTCTGCAACTGGAAATTCTCGCTGTTCAGCCGGGTGTAGTTAAACGACTCCGTCAATTCCTCCACCAGCAGCTTCTTCAGCTGATCCAGGTAATACCGCAGCAAAAACATCTCTTCGCCGCAGAAAATATAGACCCGTCCGGGCTTCTTCTCCTTCAGCGCCCGTTTCAGCTGCTGAAAGCCATTGTCATCCGTCTTTTTCGCCACAGTATCACCTCCTGAATGTAATGGTTCCGTTTTCATCGGTCCTGTATATGATACAGCCGAAAAGATCCAGCCGCAGCAGCACCGCATCCGCCGGATGGCCGTAATAATTGTTTGCGCCAACGGAGATCAGCGCATAGGCCGGGCGCACCGCTTCCAGCAGGGCCTGGGATGTGGAAGTCTTGGAGCCATGATGGCCCACCACCAGCACATCCACCTGGGGAAGCTCGTGATATTTCATCAGCAGGCGTTCCCCCGCCGTGCCCATATCTCCAGTTAACAGTATAGCACAATTTTCCGTCCGGAACAAGACACTCATGCTGCTTTCGTTGCCGGAATTATAAGAAATCGGCGCAAATAGCACCAGTTCCCCGCCTTCAAAGCTGACCGTCAGATCCTCCCATACCTCCACGGCGCATTCACCCACCAGACTGCGGATAAAATCGCCGGCTCCGGTTTCATCCAATGAATGGGGAAGAAATACCGCATCCGTGTCAATTCTGGTCAGCAGCTCATCCACGCCGCCGGAATGATCCCGGTCAAAGTGGGTCAGCACGATGCCGTCCAGCCGGGAGATTCCCATACTCAGCAGTGTTTCCGCCGCCATATCCGCAGCACCTGACTCCGTATCCCCGCCGCAGTCCACGAGAAACGTCTTTCCCTCCGCCTGCAAAATCACCGACTGTCCCTGCCCCACATCCAGTACCGTCACCCGGCATTCATCCATGGCAGGCTCCACCCAGGAAAGAGTGATGCTGATTCCCAAGGCGAACCCTACAAGACTGACAAAAAGGGCGGCGGGCTTTCTTCGGATGCATACATATACAGCAAGCATCGCATACGCATACACCAGCCACGCCACGATATACCCGCTTTTGGTATACACCGCTGCAAGCGGAAAGGACGAAAGGGTCTTTGCGGTCCACAGCACATACTGGATCAGAAAAGAAACAACCCTTGCAAGCAAGCTCCCCGCCGCCGTATTGATCAGCCCGATGGCACAAACCGCCATAATTCCATAAAAGATCAGGGAGACCGCCCACAGCGTCACCAAATTTGTCACCACGCCGATCAGGCTTACCGTCCCGAAATAGATCGCCACCAGGGGCGTTGTGAACACCGTCGCCCCAAGAGAAACAGAAACCGACGAGCATATTCCCTTCACGAACCGCACTTTCGGGCAGCGGTCCAGGAGCCATTTCCGAATTGGCTCTCCCATAACAAAGATACCCGTCATGCAGGCAAAGGAAAGCTGAAAGCTCACCGACACCACTGTCAGCGGGTTCACGACCAGGATCACCAGTGCGGCAAAGGCAAGAGCCGTCAACCCATCGTATTCCTTCTCAAACAGCAGCGCCAGCATCACAAGACACTGCATCACCGCCGCCCGGGTCACCGACGGCGTAAATCCTGCCACCGCCGCAAATATCAGCACCAGCGGGATTCCAATCGCTGCCGTCAGGCCCCTGCGTTTACCCGCCAGCAGGTCCACCAGGCCGAACAGGATGGACACATGCAGTCCCGACACCGCAATGATGTGGGAAATTCCGCTGACCTTAAACGCGGTGGTAGTCTCATAGTCAAGCCCTGACCGGTCACCCAGCAGCAGAGCCTTCGAGAATGCCGCCCCATCTACCGGGAAGCACCGGTCTATGATATTCTTCAGCCCCTGCCGCCAAATTGCGGGATACGAAAACAGCGGCGCAGACCAGCACCGCTCAATCAGCACATTATCCTGTTGATACCCAATGAGGAAGATGCCCTGCCCACGGTGATACAGCACCTCGTCAATGCCGCCCTCGGCGGTAAACCGAAAACGGAAGCTGCCATGGATCCGGTTTCCCGGCTCCAGTGCCTTATCATCATCCAGATACACCCGCACCCGGTAGGTCTTACCCTCGTATTCGATGATGCCGTCCACCGCGCTGCCGTAACCCGTATCATAGCTGTAATCATATACGATGACGGTGGTCTCCACCGTCGTGCCGTCCAATTCCCTGGCATCCGCCAGAAAGAAATAATCAAAGGAGAAAAACCAGATCAGCCCGAAGGACAGTCCCACGGCAGCCACCGCGGCGATGCGAACATGCCTGACCCACATGGCTGCCACAGCCAGAACCACAGCCGCAGCCATTAAAAGCGCAGCGGTTTGCAGCAGATCCACGCCGTAACAGTATACGCCGATGGCGCAGGCCCCACAAAAGCCGATGACAAACCACATCAGCTTGCGCATTCACACCACTTCCTTTCCCCGGCAAATTCCGCAAAAGGGCGGGGGTTAGCCCCCGCCCTCGATCGATTACTTTACCTTGGAAGACACGAACGCATCCACCTGAGACAGAGCGAACTCCACCTTGGAAGCATCCTTGCCGCCGCCCATGGCGGAGTCGGGCTTGCCGCCGCCGCTGCCGCCGGCAGCAGTACAGACGGTCTTCACCAGATCACCGGCCCGGACACCCTTTGCAATGGCCTCCTTGCCGCAAACCGCCAGGAAGGTGATCTTCTCACCGTTGACGGCGGACAGAACGGCAGCCACCTTGGGCTCCTTGTCCCGCAGCAGGTCGCCCATCTGACGCAGCTTGTTGGGATCCGCACCGGGGACGCTGGCAGTTAGAACCTTCAGGCCGCTGATATCGTGAGCACCGAAGAGGTAGCGGTCCACCTCGCCTGCGGCCTCCTTGGCCTTGTAGGCTTCGATCTGCTTTTTCAGCTCCTTGACCTCATCCAGCTGTGCCTGGATCCGATCCTGCAGGTCAGCGGGCTTGCTCTTCAGCACGCCGGCCAGCTCCAGCACCTGGGTATTCAGCTTCTCCATCTGCTCCATGATCTTCTTGCCGGTGACAGCCTCGATACGACGCACGCCGGAAGCGACACTGCCCTCGGAGGTGATGCGGAAGGCACCAACCTTGGCAGTGTTATCCAGGTGCGTACCGCCGCAAAGCTCCACGGAATAGCCGCCCATGTTGACCACGCGAACGGTGTCACCGTACTTTTCGCTGAACAGTGCCATAGCGCCCTGGGCCTTGGCCTCCTCGATGCCCATTTCACGGATATCGATGCCATAACCCTCCAGCACAGCCTCCTGCACCAGAGTGTTGATCTTCGCCAACTCCTCAGCCGTCACAGCGGAGTAGTGGGTGAAATCGAAGCGCAGATGATCCGGTTCAACCAGAGAACCGGCCTGATGGACATGATCGCCCAGAACGGTCTGCAGGGCCTTCTGCAGCAGGTGGGTGGCGGAGTGGGCCCGCATGATGGCCTTGCGGCGCTCCCCGTCCACGGTCACCACAGCGCTGTCACCGACACTGATGACGCCGCTGACAACCTTGCCGTAGTGCATATACTTGCCGCCCTTGTTCTTCTGGACGTTGTTGACTTCAAATACGGCCTCGCCGCACTGAATGGTGCCGTGGTCAGCCACCTGGCCGCCCATTTCGGCGTACATGGCAGTCTTGTCCAACACCAGGATGGCATCGGCACCCTCGCCTGCGGACTGCTGCAGCTCGTCATCGGCAACGATCGCCAGAACCTTACCCTCATTGACCAGGGTGTCATAGCCCACAAACTCGGTGGAGGGCATATCCTTGCCGAAGTCGATGCCGGCCCAGCCCAGATCGCCCAGGGCCTTCCGGGCCTCACGGGCGCGGACACGCTGCTCCTCCCGGCACTTGGTGAACATATCCATGTCCACGGTCATGCCCTCGTCCTCCACCATCTCGGCGGTCAGGTCGATGGGGAAACCGTAGGTATCCGCCAGCAGGAAAGCATCCTCGCCGGAGAAAACGGTCTTGCCGGTGCTCTTGTGCTCCGCCATCTTGGCGGCAAAGATCTGCATGCCGGTATCGATGGTCTTGGCGAAGTTCTCTTCCTCCACCTTGACGATCTTGGTGATATAGTCGCAGCGCTCCCGCAGGTAGCCGTAGTGGCCCTCATTCTCCTTCACCACGGTGC
>CAZHEG010000051.1:0-7302 GCA_964531435.1 uncultured Oscillospiraceae bacterium
GATGTTGCCAAGGAGCTGCTGGGCCTGACAGACGAGGCGCTATGCAGTCCGGTCCAGACCCTTGCGGAAAAAACGGTACCCGGTCTGCGGCTGATTCCATACCGGGCTGTGGGACAGCCGGGGGGAATGCTGCTGGCGGTGAAGCCGGACTGGGTCCGGATCAACGGAAAGGAGCGGGGCGACATCCTTGCGTTCGCCCCTCACAAGCTGGGAAATGATGGTTATCAGGCATTGGCAGGAGGAATGATATGACAAATATGTTGGCAAAGCTTCTGGAATGGGTCGGGATTGGGAAAAGTGAGGCTGTATATTACATAGGCGGCAGCGACATTTTGCCCCCGCCGCTGAAAGGACAGGAGGAGCAGGATGCCCTGGAGGGTCTGGAGCAGGGGAATGAGGAGGCAAAGCAGCGGCTCATCGAGCACAATCTGCGGCTGGTGGTGTATATTGCACGGCGGTTCGAGAATACAGGGGTCAATCTGGAGGATCTGATCTCCATCGGCACCATCGGACTGATCAAGGGAATCAATACCTACCGGCGGGAGAAAAATATCCGCCTTGCCACCTATGCATCCCGGTGCATTGAAAATGAGATCCTGATGCACATCCGGAAAATCTCCTCCCAGCGCAGTGAGATCAGTCTGGATGAGCCAATTAACATGGACTATGACGGTAACGAGCTGCTCCTCAGTGATATTCTGGGAACGGAGGAGGATATGATCCTGCGGCCCCTGGAGGACGATGTGGATCTGCGTGTGCTGCGGCAGGCGCTGTCGGAGCTGCCGGAACGGGAGCGGGAGATCGTGGTGATGCGCTACGGCCTTTACGGGCGAAAGGAGCTGACACAAAAGGAGGTAGCCCAGAAAATGGGAATCTCTCAGTCCTACATCTCCCGCCTGGAGAAAAGAATCATGGCACGACTGAAAAAAGAATTGATTCGACAGACAAGCTGCGCATAATTTTTCTTGCATTCGGAAAATCGGTGTGATATAATCGATAAAAATTTATATCGATATATTACAAGGAGAAAATATGGAACGCAAGGAAATTTCCAAGGCAGTGCTGAAGCGGCTTCCCGGTTATCTGTCTTACCTCAAAAGCATTCAGGACAGCCCCACACCCTATATTTCTGCCACATCTCTGGCGAATGCCCTGGGCATGGGTGAGGTCCAGGTCAGAAAGGATCTGGCATTGGTCTCCGACGGCGGCCGCCCCAAGATCGGCTATCTGCGTGAAAGCCTGATCGAGGACATCGAGCAGTTTCTCGGATACGACAACACCACCGACGCGGTGCTCATCGGCGCAGGTAAGCTGGGGCTTGCATTGATGGGTTACAAGGGCTTTGAGGATTACGGCCTGAATATTCTTGCGGCCTTTGACCACAACCCCAAGGTGGACAAGACCGACGAAGGCCAGCCGGTCTACACCATGGATAAGCTGGAGAGCTTCTGCCGGGAGAACAAGGTGCTCATGGGCATCATCACGGTTCCCGGTGACGCCGCCCAGGAGGTCTGTGACAAGCTGATCAAGTGCGGCATCAAGGCGGTGTGGAGCTTCGCGCCTGCCCACCTGGATGTGCCCTCCAATATTCTGGTGCAGTATGAAAACATGGCCACCAGCCTGGCGGTGCTGAGTATGCACCTGCAGACCCATATCAAGGAAAAGAAATAATGGCTTCGCCGCGCTGAATTTTCAGCGCGGCGTTTCTTTTTGGGCTGTTCCCGTGACCAGTCCCTTGAGCCAGAGGGCATCCTCCCGGCGAATGATCTTCATCAGGTACAGCAGGCACCCCAGGATCAGGGGATATGCCGCTGCCCGGGCAGCGGGGGCGGACAGCGTAAAGCATAGCGTGGCTCCCGCGGCGGCGCAGGACAGCGCCAGAATGGGAATGTGGGCGGGGATCGAAAGGGAAGTGATCTTCAGCAGCAGCCGAAGGCTCAGAACAAAATTCAGCAGATGAGTAATAAAAAAGCTGATAAAATAGCCGTTCATACCGTATTCCGGCAGCAGAAAATACAGGAAGATCACATCCAGCACGGAGGTGAGGATGTTGTAGCGGACACAGATCTTTTGCTGGCCCAGGCCTTTGGTCATGGCGTCGGTGATGGCATCGCAGTACAAAATGGGGATCAGCAGCGCATACAGCCGAAGCTGCCGTCCGGCCTCTGCATTACCGTATAAGGTCAGGCACAGTCTGTCCGCCAGAAGAAATTCCAACCCGCCCAGCAGCAGCGCGTAAAGCAGGGCGAGCTTCAGGCTGCGCCTTACCAGGTAGTTGATCCGCTGCTTGCTGCCTGCCGCGGCGCACCGGGCCATTTCCGGGATCAGCAGCTCCGCAAGACCGTAGAGGATGCAGGCGGGAAACATGAGAATGGGGAACACCATCCCGCTGACGATGCCAAAGGCAGACAGGGGCGACAGAACGCCGGGGTACATGGCAAGCCGCTTGGGCACCATCAGATTTTCCACGGTATTGATGCCGGTTTTCAGATCGTCGGCAACCGCCAGGGGGAGGGCTGTATCCAGAAGCCTTCTTGCCACCGGGATTCGCGCCCCGGTATGCTTTCGCTCCCGCAGCCGAAGAACAGTCAGACAAATGAGGGTAAGGCAGGCACCCATTCCGCCCCCCAGCACCACTGCCTGACAGCAGCGCCCGGCATTGGACCCGGCCCACAGGAAGAGAAGCGACAGTGTGCAGACCATGGAAGTCAGCTGCTCCGCAACCTCTACCAGCGCCAATGTCCCGATGCGCTGCTCCCCTGTGAAATAGCCTACCATCACTCCGGTCAGGCAATTGACGGGGAGAAAGGATGCGTAGAGCCGGACGGCTCCGGCAGCCTGTGGGTTTCCGATCCACTTTTCCGCGATGAAGGGCGCGAAGATATACACAGCGCCTGCAACCGCTGCGCTGCACAAAATGCTGTAACCGATGCAGCCGGAGAGGATGTAGCGGATGCTGCCGGGACGGCCGTGGCCCAGCTCCTCGGCGGTCAGATACATGGTGGCGGTGCGTACTCCCGCCATGCCCGCCACCGTTGCCATGGAGCCCACGCTCATTACAAGCTGCAGCAGTCCGATTCCTTCTGGCCCGATCCGGCCGGATAAGAATACCTGAAAGGATGTGCCCACCAGCCGCAGCAGCAAATTCACCCCGGTGAGCAGCAGGGCAGAGCTGAAAATGGTCTTACGCAAAATAATAACCCCCTTGTCCACAGTCTATGCGGACAAGGGGGAGGGAAGAACCTGTTGTAGATTTAGCTGTTAAGGTCTGCGGAGGAGAAGGAAAGGCCGGTCATTTCAGCCAGCTGCTCTGCCTGGGCTTCGGTGCCATAGTAGAGCATGCAGCTCAGGCCGTCATAGTAGTAAAACAGCTCGTTTTCACTGTCATCCAGGGCCAGAATATCGCCGATCTCGTATACAATGGTCATATCAAACCAGTCGTAGTCGTACTCCTCCGTCAGGGTATACTGCTTGCCGCCAAAGAAGAAGCTGACGGTCACATTACCGGTGCCTGCTTCCAGGTCGGCGTGGCTGTAATCCTCGGTCACACCGGTGAAATCAAGCTCGCTGTGCATGGCGGTCAGGCCCAGGAAGAAGTCACTGTAAATCCTGTCCACGTTCCACACTTCCGTTTCGAAATAGTAGACGCCTGAGGTGGAGGGGGTCCAATCCCAGGTGTATTCGTCATAGAACCCGGCGGACTCCCAATAGAGCAGATCGTAGATCTTGCTTGCGGTGGGGTTATCCTCGTAGTAGTCGGAACCGTACTCGGCGTAGTATTCGGTGTCATAAGCCTGAAGCTCCCCGATGGCTTGGTCGCTGATGGTAATGCCGATCTGGGCCAGCTCCCGGGCCATTTCCTCGTAGGTCATGTCATTGGTCAGGGTGCCCTTGGGGGAGCCGAACAGATCAATGCCGGGAAGATTGCAGATGGAAAGGGCCAGGGCCGCAACGGTGACACCCAGAACGATCCATTCCATCACCCGCCCGAATTTTCCGGTGCGGACATTGCCCTTCCATTTTGCGCACTGCCAGCTGAGATGGTTGATGAATTCCTCTGTGCTTCCGCCGGTGAGGGCAGCCTTGTCCACCATCAGCCCGGTGCTGTATTTCAGCATCAGGCAGTACTGCTGCTTGTTTTCGTAGACGTGGCGGATCTGGTCATAGGCGTAGGTGCCCCGGGCATTGCCGTTGTCGTCAAAGCTGTGGATACCGTCGCCGCAGAAATACAGGACGATGTGCGGCGGCTTTCCCATGTTGGATTGGAGCATCCGCTTGTAGCTCAGGTTGAAACAGCGGTTGATCACATAGCTGAGGGTTCCAAGAACCAGAATGAACAGGGTGTAGTGCAGCACCGTGTTGGCGGTGAGGGGGCTGAGGCTCACGGTGAGCAGCAGGATAATGACAAGGAGAAAGCACTTTGCAACGGTCACCACCCGGTTGCAGGCGGTATGGGTGCGCTGAAAGAGCCAGTAGTTCTTCTTGTCATACTGAATTTCAGTTCGGAACATGTAATTTTCAGGCATAGTCAGGCCTCCTTATTGATCATAGTGCAGTGCATTCCCAGGGGGCACCCCTCACACTTGGGACGCTGAGCGGTGCAGACCTCCCGCCCGAAGAGGACGATGCGGTGGCAGAAATCACTGGATTCCTCAGGCGGAAGTATTTCCCGCAGGCGGCGCTCCACCTTTTCCGGGTCGCGGCCCTGGGAAAGGCCCAGCCGCTCGCAGATGCGCATGCAGTGGGTGTCGCAGACTACACTGCCGGGTACTCCGTAGAGATCACCCAGCAGCAGATTGGCGGTCTTTCGGCCGACGCCGGGAATGCGCAGAAGCTCCTCCATGGTACCGGGAACCTTACCGCCAAAATCGCTGATCAGCATCTGGCAGCCCAGCACGATATCCCTGGCCTTGTGCTTGTAAAAGCCGCAGGAGTGGACGATTTTTTCCACATCGGCAATGTCGGCACCTGCCATGGCTTGGAGGGTGGGATACTGGGCGAACAGGTCAGGGGTGATAAGGTTCACCCGGGCATCGGTGCATTGAGCGGAGAGCCGCACAGCAATCATCAGCTCATAATCCTTGCTGTAATGCAGGGCGCAGACGGGGTTTGGGTATCGGGTTTTCAGAATATCGATAATGGAGCAGACTTTATTTTCCATGGCATTCACCTCTCTTTCGGCTATATTATCATAAATTCGACAGAAAGAAAAGAGTAAAATGGCGGCAGGGAACCCCTGCCGCCGCTGCGGTCATAGAATATCGTCCAGAATCTCCGCCGAGAGGGCGGAGATCTCGTAGGCAGTCCGCTCCACGCTGCCCTGGTCGGTGAGCTTGGTGTAGGATCGGCTCTGGAGCCTGCCGGTGATGCGGATGCGGTCCCGGGTGTGGCAGATGGAAACATCCTGCGCCGTCCGTCCCCAAAGGATGCAGGGGAGGTAATCTGCCCGCTTAAAGCTTCTGGGAACAGCCAGCATCGCGTCGCAGATCTCCCGGCCCAGAGGGGTCCGGCGGTAGATGGGTTCCCGGCACAATGGGCCCTCAATGGTGCAGTCGTTGATGGGTTCGCCGTCCTCTACGATGATATCCGACGCGAAAACGAAGATCAGCAGATGCCGCACCCCAAATTCCCGGCTGTTGTGGCTGCGGATCTGCCCGGTCACCGTGAGCATTTCGCCGCAGGAAAGATCCATCCGGTTGAGAACACTTTCGCAGGCCACCACAGGCAGCAGGTCCACCGTGCCGGAAAGCCGGGGCACCTCCAGGGTGAAGCGGTAGAATTTTCGGCCATGGTTTTCGTGGGAGAAGTGGGGAAGATCCGTCAAAGAGCCGCGCAGGGTGATGCGGTTGCATATATGTTCCATAAGTAACACCTCATGATTTCAATGTATGGAACAATTTATGCGCCGGCGGACAAAAAATACCCCGCATCTTTCGATGCGGGGCGGTAGATCACAGGAAGCTTTTTGCGGATTTCATGCCGTACTTCTCATCAGTTTCCAGCACGGCAGAATTGATGGCCTTGCCCATGGCATAGGCGGCCAGGGTGCCAACCACATCCGCGGAGGAGCGAACCTTTCCCGTTGCCATGGCGTAGACACTGTCACCGTCCATGGAGGTGTTCACCGGGCGGATGGTCCGGGCCAGGCCGTTGCTGGCCATGGCGGCGACCTTGTTCATTTCTGCTTTGCTCAGGCTGGCGTTGGTGATGACGCAGCCAATGGTGGTGTTCAGGCAGAAGGTGCTGGCAAGCTGCAATAGCTTCACCGCCTCCGTTTCGCTGGAGATCATGGCATCCTTTTCCTTGCTGAGAAGGCCTGCAAGCTGACGGCCGGAATCCAGCTGGAACACATCGCCGATGGCGTTGACCACCACCACGGCACCCACCTGAAGGGGCCCCGCCTGAACGGCAAAGCAGCCAAGACCGGACTTCATGGAACGTTCCGCGCCCAGAAGCTTTCCAACCGTGGCGCCCATGCCGGCGCCCACATTGCCGCAGCGCAGCTCATTTTTCTCGCTGTCCAGGCAGGCGGCGTAGCCCATTTGGGCATCGGGCCGGACGCTGCCGTCCACACAGCCCAGGTCGAAAATGCAGGAGCCCACAACAATGGGAACGATGGCAGAGCCTACCTTGACGCCCTTGCCCTTTTCTTCCAGATACCGCATGATGCCGCCAGCGGCATCCAGGCCGAAGGCGCTGCCGCCGGAGAGCATCACCGCATTCACGCCGTCATTGCTCATCATGGGGTTCAGAAGCTGCGTTTCCCGGGAGGCGGGACCGCCGCCCCGCACATCCAGGCCGCATACAGCCTTCTTGTCGGGGATGATGACGGTGCAGCCGGTGGCATGCTCCTCATTCTGGGCATGACCGATCTTCACACCCTTGATATCGGTGATGGGGATTTCTTTCCATTCGTACATGGTTATACCACCTTTCTAAGTGAGTGTTCGCTAATCCGTTACCGCTTCTTGCGGGCGGCCTGGGATCTGGCGGGAGCGGGCTTCGGTGCAGGCTTCTTGCCGGCGGGCTTCTTCCCCTTCACCGGTGCCTTGGGCGGGGGAGCGGTCACCTTGCCCGGCCGGGGCGGAACGGCGCGGATCAGGCACTTGGGCCCGGAGCCGATGAGATCCTCCCGGTGGGCTTTGATCAATGCTTCTTTCACCAGATAGTAATTCTTGGGATTGCGGTACTGGATCAGCGCCCGCTGCATGGCCTTTTCGTGGGGATCGGTGGGAACATAGACCTTTTCCATGGTCCTGGGATCCAGACCCGTGTAATACATGACTGTGGAAAGGGTAGAGG